>JANODZ010000242.1:0-3122 GCA_031412935.1 Anaerolineales bacterium | reverse complement strand
CTGGTATGACCATGTCAACGTGCCGACGTGGAATTATATGATGGTGCATTTGTATGGAAAAGTCCGCGTGGTGGAAGGGGACGAATTGTACGCTCTGCTCAGTAAACTGGTGCAAAAACATGAGGTGCAAACTTCTTACAGCCTCGAAGGCCTCCCGCAGGATTTTGTGCAAAAAGAAATGAAAGGCATCGTGGGTTTTGCCGTGGATGTGACTCGAGTTGATGCGGGTTATAAACTCAGCCAGAATCGAAATGACGCCGATCACGAGAAGATTGTGCACGAGTTGGAGAGGCGCGGCGATGATCAGTCCGCGGGTGTGGCGCAGGCGATGCGAGAGAAGAGGAATTGAGAGTTAAATGATTAGGGTTTTAGATAAGTCATCAGGGGGTCGGGAAATTTAACGCAAAGCCGCAAAGGCGCGAAGATTTAATGTTTTTCTCTGCGACTTTGCGCCTTAGCGTTATTTTATTGAATCTAATTAAATAACCTTATTTGATCAACAGCCCGAGATGATTCGCGACCGGGCGTTCTTTACCAGCAATGTTTTGGTCAATCGGAGAATTTAGTATGCGTGTTTTGCCATCCACACCTTTGATGACCATGGTGGAAGAACCGCCGCCATCCATGTTCACGCCGGTGTAAACGCCATAGGAAATTAATAGATTCGCTAATTCGGGAAAAGTTACGCCTTCACTGTAGCCCGGCTGACGGCCATCCACCACCATGAAGATAAGCCAGCGGCCATTTCTGTTCAGTCCAATGGCTGTGCGCGGATTTGGTATTTGAGCGGCAAGGTTTTTGACCGTGATCCCATTTTGGACGACGACGCGATCTCCCGTAATCGCATTGAATGGCTTGCTTTGTACTCCGTTGACGGCTACTTTATTCAGCGAACTTATATAGATGGTGGGTTCGATGGTTTTTTTTAGCGAGTAAAGATTTCCACGTGAAGCTGCCAAACCATTTGCCTTGACCGCGTCGCCGCCGCCTGCGCACGTGGATACAGGATTAACGGTCGTGTCTAAATAACTGAATCCATCTCCATTGACGGCAAAATTCAAGTTGAATTCACCCAGGAAATTTGATGTCGTCCGTGTGCACAAAATTCCACCCGGGTTTTTTGAAGGGGTGACCAGGAATTCAAGGCCAACCGTGAGCAGGTCCACAGCCATTACATGCATCCGAATCTTGCGCGGTGTAGTCAGATCTTTATAAAGATAGGTGACCCCCTTAAATAGATTTTGTCTTATCGATATGGGGCGGTTATTGCCCAGGAAAACTAAATATTTCTTCTCACACCAGCCAGTCAGCCCATCCACACGCCGGATCAGAAACCAGGTTGGGTTGCTTGTGTCGTCCAATGCTGGAAGAGTGTCATCTAATAAGACTGTACCCAAAACTTTGCCGGTTGGGCTGGGAGTCTCGCGAACAGTTAGGGAAGTAAAGCCAACCCGATACCATTTTTTATCCATGTCTTCAGGTACGGGTCCGGCAGGTACTTCCGGTTTTGGAGGCGGTAGTGAATCAACACCCAGCAGATCCTTGCTTAAACTCCAGCCGCTTAAAGACCCATCAAAATTGCGGATGTTTAACCAGGTCCTATCAGCGTTTGCGTCAATTTCTTCCACGATCTCGCCAAAGTAGAGCAATCCAACTAATTTCGCTGTTAGCTTCCCTTCTTCGAGGACTTGCAGTGATGTGGTTGTGACGCGAACCATTTTACTACCTGCCGGTTTTGGTGGAATTGCGCCTCCGCTATATTTAAGATAGACGCTCGAGCTCCAACCCACCAGGCTGCCATTAGAATTCCTGACCTTTAACCAGGTCCTGTCGGCGTTTGCCCCGATCTCTTCCACTGATTCATTAAAGGGGTTCGAACCCAATGAGGTAAATGTCAGCCCCGGTCCCTCGCGGACTTTTAACGATGGCGATGCAGTTACAATGTATGTCTTTTTTGCGACCGGGGGAAGTGTTCCGCTGAGGATTAATAAATAGGAATTGGGAGCCCAGCCGATTAAACTTCCATCTGACTTGCGTACCTTTAACCAGGTTCGATCGGAAGTTGAATTGATTTCTTCAACTGTATCATTTGTATTAAGCAAGCCAATCGAATTGTATGATGCTCCGGGTCCCAGGCGGACCTTTAGGGAGGGTGAAGCGGTAACGCGATAGGTCCTGCCTGTGGGAGTGTCGCCCACTGGAATCGGATCGGGGTCTGGTGGCGGCGGCGGCGGAGTATCACCCAACTTGAACCTGGTTTTCATCGCAGCCAGGTCACCATTGAAATAGTTTAGATCAATGCCATTGCTCTCCACACCGAATAATTTACCGTCTCCAGTTTCTGTATATTGCCAAAATAGCCATTCATTATTTATCCAAGGCTTGGGAATAAGCGGCTGGACTGCGCCGTAATTTGCGATCCACAAGGGATACTGATGAAAATATTCAAGATTGCTTGCTTGCGTGGTTGCATTGGGCGCATTATCGCGCCAATAATAATATGCTGTATAAATGACAATTTCTTTCCCAGGGACAAGTTGTTTAACTCGTTCAAGAAAGGTATACCAGCTTCTCCAGCCGCTATAAGTACCTTTATAGTCCTCTTCAAAATCAGCAAACAAGGGCAGTTCGCCGAAGTCGCCTGCAAACTGTTCCACCCATAACTCGGCTTGCCGTTTGGGTTCCGTGCGGCTATCGTAAAACCAATAGGAGCCTCTTGGCAGACCTGCAAGTTTAGCCTCGCGCCAATTGAGCTTAAAATCAGAATCAACCCAGGAATTTTGCCCGGCGCGGATGACGACATATCCTGCGGATGCGCGCATCTTTACAAAGTCAATGCCTTGCGGGGTTTCGGGATCATCTTGATAAAAACTGACATCAGGACCTATGACGTTTGCCATACTAATCTCCTCGTTATTGCCGATTGCCGCCCGAATAAATTCAGGGCATGAATTAAAAGTCCATATGAAATAGCAGAATTCGTACCGCCAGGAGTGTGCGATTTTATATGATGTAAGTAATTTAAATAATTTTCGAAATTAATAATCAGCGCCGACTCCTCCACGTTCATCGGCGAGATCTACTCGTTGCTCGGGCTGGAGAACATCGCCGATGGCGTCGAA
>JANODZ010000241.1:0-2175 GCA_031412935.1 Anaerolineales bacterium | reverse complement strand
AGCAGCGTGGCGACGATGATGTGCCCGCCGGTCATGTTGGCGAAAAGACGCAGCGCCAGCGCGACGGGTTTCACAAAGGTGCCGATGATCTCGACAAGGATCATCACGGGCCACATGAAGATGGGCGCGCCCGCGGTCAAGCCCGAACATCGACCGCGCCATTGCGATTCCCGGCATCAATGACCAATTCTTAGGCAAAGCGGCAGATGTCGGCGCGTTCGAATTTGCGGTCGATACTCCTCCCACGGTTTTATCTATCGTGCGTGCAGATGCCAACCCAACCAGCGCCGCCAGCGTGAACTTCACTGTTACTTTTTCAGAACCCGTCAACGGCGTAAATATTCTTGCCCCATTCACTGACTTTGGACTCGCTGCCAGCCCAACCCTTTCAGGCGCTTCCATCACAAGCGTGATCGCTGTTTCAAATACAACCTACACGGTTGGAGTTAATACCGGTTCAGGCAATGGCACCCTTCGTTTGGATCTTGTAGATGATGATTCAATTGTGGATGCAGCCGGTAATCCATTAGGCGGGGCGGGCACAGGCAATGGGGGCTTCACCAGTCTTGAGTCATATACCGTTGAAAAGAGTCTTCCGATGGTTACGGGTATTTTAGCGCTTGATCCAATTCTCAACGGCGCGGAGATTGTCCATTTCACTGTAAATTTTTCTAAGCAAGTCAGCGGCGTGGATGCAGGTGATTTTGCTTTATTCACTACCGGCGGAATTTCCGGCGCGAGTGTGGGAGATGTGAGCGGCGTTGGAACCAGTTATATCGTTACAGTAAATACCGGGTCAGGGGATGGAACCCTGCGTCTGGATTTAATCGATAACGACAGCATCACGGATACAACTTCCAATCCATTGGGTGGAGTGGGCGCAGGCAATGGAAACTTTAGCGCAGGCGGCGTCTACTCGTTTGATAAGACGGCTCCCGCGCCGGTCAACATTTTGCGTGCGGACCCGAATCCTGTTTCCGCTGAAAGTATCCGTTTCGCGTTGACTTTTTCTGAAGCCGTTATCGGTGTGGATGCCGGCGATTTTATGCTCTCAACTACAAATGGACTTTCCGGCGCATCCATCCTCAGTTTGAGCGGTTCCGCCAATGCTTATATAGTTACCGTTGCCAGTGGGAGCGGAATTGGCAACCTGCGCCTCGACCTGATCGATAACGACAGCATCCTGGATGTATTAAGCCATCCACTTGGCGGAACAGGATCCGGCAATGGTAACTTTTCCACAGGTGAATTGTATACGATCAATAAACCGCCTGTTAGCATCATCAGTGAGGTTTTTAGATCCAATGGCGGAGTGGATGGCTGGATCCTCGAATCAGGTGAAAACAGTAACGCAGGCGGTTCGAAAGATTCCAGCGCCACCACTTTTAATCTTGGGGATGATGGCAAGGATCGAATGTATCGCGCCATATTGCATTTTCCCACGAACTCCCTGCCAGATAATGCAGTATTAACACAAGCGATATTGATGATCAAGGGACAGGGAATAGTTGGGACGAATGCGTTCAACACACACCAAAATATTTCAATTGATATTCGTAAAGGCGTCTTTGGTAATTTCGGACCCTTTCGGATCCAAGCCTTACAGGTTTCAGATTTTCAAGCCGCGGCTGATAAATACGCGGTCGGAGTGATCCAGAATAATCCGGCTGGAAGCTGGTATTGGTCGCTGTTGGATGGCGCAGCCTTTCCATTCATCAACCTGACGGGTGTGACGCAGTTCCGTCTTGGTTTCCAGTTGGACGATAACGATGATATGGACAGCGATTACATAAAATTCTTTAGTGGAAATTCCAAGTCAGCGGCAGATATGCCCCAATTGTTGATCAAATATTACATAGCGAGATAAACCATGCCTGCTGGCTGGACTGGCTGCATGGCTCATAAGTACCCAAGTAATAGTTTTGTTATGTCTCTGAGAAGTCATAAAAAACCGATCTATGAGGGTCGGATTTTATTGTTTTCGTTCGGGGCAGCCTTTGAAATGACAAGGCAGAGTGCAGTAACGCGCTCGTTGTCGTTTCGAGCGTGAGCGAGAAACCTTTTTAACGGTGCAGAAGATTTCTCAGTCGCGAAGTCCACTCCTATTCATTCGGGGCAAGTCTTCGAAATGACAAGTTCATGGCAACGGGTGAGTAGTTACGAGATTATTTAGAA
>JANODZ010000240.1:0-6185 GCA_031412935.1 Anaerolineales bacterium | reverse complement strand
CCCCCCCCCCCCCCCCCCTTCCCACAGAAGTCAAGTTCAGTGATTGACCACGCGGAAAAAAACTTATAAATTTTTTTCAACTCAAAAAAAAATATTTTTGGAGATCGGGTTTTATCTAACGGGAAAAACGTGGACAATGTTTTTTTCCTGTAGCTATACTGACCTTCGTGCTGGACTTTTTGGTGCTGCTTTAGGTTGCAAAAAGATGCGAAGGCGGCTCCACAATTTTCTACCAAACATGGGTGAGGTTTCGCACCAGTGTGCGCCCGCAGATGACGCGCCCTGGCGCTTTGAGTCCGAAAACTCTTTGTGAGCCGGCTTGCGCATGATCCCCAAACAGGAAATCGACCTCGATCTGGAATCAACCTTGAAATTCATGCGCATGGTTGAAGCCATCGAAGAACTGGACGACGTGGCGGATGTGTTCCACAACGTCAAGGTTTCAGACGAAGCGTTGGCTGCTCTCGAAGCTGCTTAATTTTTCAAACACAAAGGACACGAAGGACACAAAGGTTTTTATTTGGTGTACTTTGTGCCCTTCGTGTTTAAACTGATATGACACTCGCCTTGGGAATTGACCCCGGTACCGCTACCACTGGATACGGGCTCGTGCGCCTCATGCCTGACGGGGAACTGGCCGCTGTTTCCTTTGGCATACTCTCCACCCCAAAAGAGTCCACGCCGGCCGCGCGCCTCGAAATGTTATTTGACCAGCTCAATGATCTGCTCAAAGCACATAAACCCGATACCGCCGCAGTTGAAAAACTATTCTTTCAAAGCAACGTCAAAACCGCCCTGGCTGTGGGGCAAGCCCGCGGCGTGATCATGCTTTGCCTGCAAAAAGCAGGCATCGACCCTTTTGAATACACTCCCAACGAAGTCAAACAAGCCGTGGCTGGTTATGGCGGGGCAGATAAAAGACAGGTGCAGGATATGGTGCGCGCATTGCTGCAATTGGAGAAAATCCCAAAACCAGATGATGCCGCGGATGCGCTGGCAATCGCAATTACCCATTTGAATACAAAGAGATATGAGTAGAGAACCCTATGACATATATTATGGTTGATGTTGAAGCAGATGGTCCGATCCCCGCTGAATATTCGATGATCTGTTTTGGAGCGGTTATTGTGGATGAGCAACTGGATAAAACATTTTACGGAAAACTAAAGCCCGTCAGCGATCAATGGATACCTGAAGCGTTGAAGGTCAGCGGCTTTTCACGCGCAGAGACATTCCAATTCGATGATCCACATCAGGTGATGGAGAATTTCAGCAAATGGATCACAACACATAGCAGGAATCAACCCATTTTTATTTCAGACAATAACGGCTTCGACTGGCAATTCATCAACTATTACTTCCAGCGCTTTTTGAAGAATAATCCTTTTGGTCACAGTTCCACAAATCTTGGGTCTTTATACAAGGGGTTGGTAAAAGATGCCTCGAAAAATTTCAAGCATTTACGCAAAACACGTCATACGCACAACCCTGTAGATGATGTCATTGGCAATGCCGAAGCCCTTTTGTACATGCAAAAGGAAATGGAACTTAAGATACCCTTGTAAGACACACAGCCAAAATCCCTTTGTGAACTTTGTGTCCTTTGTGGTTAAAGGGGTTAAAATAGAACCATGATAGCAACCCTGCACGGAGAGATCTCCCAAATAGAAGATAACGCCCTGATCGTCGAGGTGGGCGGCGTGGGACTGCGAGTCTTTGTCCCTGCGCCCTTGCGCGGACAAACCAAGGCTGGCGAAGCTGTATTTTTGTTCACCCATCTTGTCGTGCGTGAAGATGCGCTCATCCTCTACGGATTTGAATCACAAGGTGACCGCGAACTCTTCAACATCCTGCTTGGTGTGGACGGGGTCGGCCCCAAAGTTGCATTGTCCGTTCTATCTACCATGACTCTCGACGCCATTCAACGCGCAGTCTTCGGTGATGAACCCGATGTGTTGAGCCGTGTGCCCGGCGTTGGAAAAAAGACCGCCCAGAAAATGGCGCTGCACCTCAAAGATAAACTCAAACCCGGGGACGGACTCTCCAAACTCGCCATGATGTCTGATGCGGACAGTGAAGTGCTCGCCGCGTTGACCGCCCTGGGTTATTCGGTTGTGGAGGCACAAGCCGCGATCCAATCCATACCCAAAGACTCGCCCGATGATTCAGGCGAACGTCTCAGGCTGGCGCTCGGGTATTTCACAGGCTGATGAAACCAGGCGATAAAATCCACCTCCGCGCCTGCAAAACGGATGGGACTGTATATCGAAGCTGGCATACCACAATCGAGTCTGTTGACGCAGACTCGATTGTTACAATATCCCCGGCTGGTTCCTCCGTTTTCAACATCAAAGGCGAGGACTACCCAATCATTCATCATTTGCGATCCTATTATTGGTTCGATAAGTTCTACAATCTTATAGAGGTCTTTGAGACCAACGGCGAATTGATTCAAATCTACATCAACATCGCATCGCCGCCTGAATTTGAAAATGGGATCATGAGTTTCAAAGACCATGAGCTGGATGTTTCCAAAATTCTGCCGAATGAAGCCAAACTTGTAGATGAAGATGAATTTGCCGAAGCCGCGATAAAATATCAATACTCGAAAGAATTTCAAAAGAACATGTATTCCGTTGCAGAAGATGCCCTTAAACTAGCGAATCACTGGCAAGCCAAACCCGTCCCTCATTTCCCATAACGCCACACATCTTTTCACTTTTTACTTTTTACTTCATCCTTCATCCTTTATTTTTCATCCTTTATCCTTCATCCTTTATCTTTCATCCTTCATCCTTTATTCTTCATCCTTCATCCTTCATCCTTTATCTTTCAGGAGTCCCCATGCTCAAAAATATAATCGCATTCATCGGTCCCGGCGTTATGGCAGAAGCCATGATCGCGGGATTATTACGTCAGAAACTCGCGGATCCGCTGAATATTATTGCATGCGGCCCGCGTCAGGAACGAGGCGCTGAATTGCATAAAAAATACGGGATTAAAACCACAGCCGATAATGCGTCCGCCGCGCATCAGGCAGATGTGGTTGTGCTCTCGGTCAAGCCACAGAGACTGAGCGAGGTAATGAAAGGCGTCAAGGGCATTCGATCGGATGCGCTGGTTATCTCCATTATTGCGGGCGCGTCGATTAAAAAGATAAGCACAGGATTGAAACATAAATCCATCGTGCGTTCGATGCCGAATACGCCGGGTCAGATCGGCGAAGGCATTACCGTTTGGGCGACTTCAAAAGAAGTAACCATGGAACAACAGGAAATGACCCGCTCGATTCTCGGCGCAATGGGCGAGGAAGTTTTTGTGGAAGATGAAAGTTATCTCGATATGGCTACCGCATTATCAGGCTCTGGTCCCGCGTATGTTTTTCTCTTCACCGAAGCGTTGATAGACGCCGGCGTGCACATGGGCTTCCCGCGCCGAATCGCCGAGCGCCTGGTCTTGCAAACCATTAAAGGTTCCGCATCGTTCTATGAAGATGCGGGCAGGCATCCGGCCACACTGCGCAATCAAGTCACATCGCCGGGCGGCACATCTGCCGAGGCGTTGTATTATTTGGAGAAGGCGGGTTTCCGCACCGCCATCTCGCGCGCGGTATGGGCGGCGTATCAACGCTCTCTGGAGTTAGGCAAGGAGAAACCGGGTCATATTTCGGAATCGCACGCTGAAGACAACACATAAGGCGAAGGGAAAAACTGTCAGCGAAACATTAAGCCTGAGGAACAGGATCCAGAGCGGGGTAGGCGCGATTCGAATCACCTTGCCAGAATAATATTAGGGGGTGGACGATTCTGATTGAGTCGAAAATCCAACAGATGCAACCATCAAAGCAAAAATAGCAAAAAGACTGCCCAGCCAATATGGCGCTGAGTAGGCGATCCATTCAAAAGTTAATCCCGCGAGAGCCGGCCCGATAATGTTGGTGAGGCTGAGCAAGGTTTGTGTGCCGCCCATGAGCCGCCCCTGCCCGCTTTCAGAAACGCGAAAAGAAACCAATGCCGTAAACGAGGGGATGCTCAGGCCTGTGCCAAGCGCAATGATGGTAACTGCAGGAAACAATACCCAACTTGCTGGAGCGAATGCCATGATTGCCATACCAAGCGCCATAAAAATAAGACCTGCTAACGCGAGGCGGCGCTCGCCAAAACGCGGTTGAAGTTTGCCGAACAAAAACCCTTGAACGAAGACCGCGCAGACGCCAACATAAAGATAGAAAATTCCGTTCTGATATGGAGTCCAGTGAAAACGATAATTGGAATATAGCGGGAAATTTGATTGCAGCCCGGCGAAAGCGAGGTTGAGTAGAAAGAGCGCGATCAGCATTTTTTGTATATTTGCTTGACGAAAAAGATTAATGAATTGCCTGCCCCAATTGAACATTTGCGAAACGGGTTTGATCTCCCGTTTTTCAATCGGAAGTGATTCGGGCAGCACAAAAAAACCGAAGATGACATTGCTTAATGCGATCGCTGAAGCTGTAAACGCAGGGACATATAAACCATATCTGCTTAATATGCCGCCCAAGGCAGGGCCTGCCATTAATCCCAAACCGAACGCTGCGCCGACCATGCCCATACTGCGCGCGCGATTCTCTGTAGTGGTGATATCGGCAATGTAGGCATAGGCCGTAGTGAGGTTTCCGCCGGTTAATCCGTCAATGAACACGGCGAGAAAAATCAGTGGAAGCGAATCTGCCAGGCCAAGCATGAGATATCCTAAAGATGTGCCCAGCAGACAGATCAGTAAAACAGGCCGCCGCCCATAACGATCGGAGAGTGCGCCAAGCACAGGACCTGCAAATAATTGCGCGCTCGCATACAACGAACTCAGCGCGCCTGCGATCATCGCGCCCCCATCCTGTGCCTGCACGAAAAATGGAAGCAGCGGCAGCATGATGCCGTAGCCAAGCATGTCCACGAAGATGGTAATGAAAATGAAGAGCAGGGAAGAATTCAAAAAGTTGGCAACCTGTAAATAAAATAGAAAGTGGAAAGTAGTTCTGTGATTATACAGCCCTGCTTTCCACTTTCTATTTTACTATTTCCTAAAACCGTTCCATGCGCAGCGGACTTAAATCAAAGGCCGTCTCTTTTCTGTTGACCAACTCTGCCACCACCTGCCCCGTACCAGGCCCGAGCGAGAGACCAAGCATCGCGTGACCTGTGGCAAGAATTAAATTGGACTGCTTTGGAGACCGGCCGATGATCGGCATTCCATCAGGCGTGATGGGACGTAATCCAGCCCAGGTTTCTTTGATATCCAGTTTTTCATCGAGAACAAGATATTCGCGCACGGCATTTTCGATTCTTTGAATCCAAAGTGGATTTGGTATAGTACTTAAATTACCCACTTCAAGGCGGCCCGTGAAACGCAATAAATTATCCAACGGCGAGACAATTACGCGGCGTTCACCAAGGACGAGGGCATGCTGCGGCATTTGTTTCGTGGCAGACATGGTCAGGCTATATCCGCGCGCAGGCTGGACGGGAATATTCAACTTCAAATCACGCGCAACCGACGGAGTCCACGCACCCGCGGCAAGGATAATTTGCTCAGCTTCAAAATCTCCCGCATTTGTTTTTACCTTAATAATCTTTCCATTTGCAATTTCAAAGCCGGTAACAGGGGTATTCTCAAACATCTCCGCACCCATTACGCGGATCCGCTCACTTAATAATTTGAGAAACAAAGCGGGGTTAAGATGTGAGTCGCCTGTGAAATGGACGCCGCCGATAATATCATCCAAAGCGGAAGGCTCAAGCTCATGCACCCTGATCTTCTGGTAGACATTCACAGGGATGCCATGTCTTTGCAAAAATTCGGCTTCATGTTTTCCTTCATCGAAGGCTTTTTCGGTTTTATATAATGTAAGAAAACCTTTTTCTTGATAAGCGCACTCAAACTTTTCATCAGCGATCAACTGCCTGAAATTTTTTGCACTCAACTGACCGAGGCTGTTCAATGGCGGAATCGCGCGCGCTGGACATTGGCTGCACTGCATGCCATCACGAATTGCAATAACCACGAAATATAATTCGGGTCGATGCTGATCTTCATCCCAAACGGACTGTGCGCAGGATCAAGCATCCATTTGAAGGCTGAGCGAACCATACCCGGCGCGGCCAGCGGAACGATATGACTGGGTACAATATGGCCCGCATTGCCTGAGC
>JANODZ010000239.1:0-2585 GCA_031412935.1 Anaerolineales bacterium | reverse complement strand
GATCCGCCGGACCAAACCGCGCTGTTCAACGCGGCAAATTTATTATCTTCGATCGGAATGACTGTGCCAAAATATTCCTTGAATAAATCAGGGTATTGTTTCAGCCCGTCTTCAATCGAAAGGAAGATCACGCCTTGTTTTTCAAGGTGTTCCAAAATGGAGTGGTATACCATTTCGGACTCATATTGCGCCCCAACGCCAGCCAAAAATTTTTGTTCAGCTTCCGGGATTCCCAGCTTATTGAAAGTATTCTTGATGTCATCGGGGACATCGTCCCAATTCTTTTCACTTTTCTCGGTCGGCTTGACATAGTAAAAAATATTATCAAGATCGAGTTCGTTGAGTTCCGGTCCCCAGGTCGGCATGGGGCGTGAAAGATAATGCTCCAACGCTTTTAATCGAAAGTCGAGCATCCATTGCGGCTCTTTTTTCATGCGTGAAATATTTTCCACAACTTCACGGCTCAACCCTCTTTCAGATTTGAAGACATAGTTATCGTCGCGGTCATGAAAGCCGTATTTGTAATCACCAATTTCATCGAGGATTTTGGTGTCTTCGTTAAGTTTTGTATCTTCAGCCATTGGTTTCACCATTTTTCTATTTGATTTAAATCCGCACCAAGCGGACCTGCGACTTGTTACCCATAAATAAAAAGAATCTAGGCTTCAGCCGGTTCCTCGTACTTCTCGCGCACCCAGTCATATCCTTGTTCTTCAAGGTGCAAGGCGAGGTCGGCGCCGCCCGATTCAACAATGCGGCCATCCAACATAATGTGGACGAAATCTGGTTTGATGTAATTCAACAGACGCTGATAATGTGTAATGATCAGCACCCCAAGCTCGGGCCCAGCGAGAGCGTTGACACCTTCGGAAACGATACGCAGCGCATCAATATCCAGACCTGAATCGGTTTCATCTAAAATTGCGATCTCGGGCTTGAGGGCCGCCAACTGTAAAATTTCGGCGCGTTTCTTTTCTCCGCCGGAGAATCCATCGTTGAGATAACGACCCGCGAAGGCATGATCCATTTTAAGGGTGTCCATCTTTTCTTTAAGCATCTTACGGAAATCCAAAATGGAGATGCCTTTATCTTCAGGGTTAACCGCGCGGCGACGGGCATTAAGCGCCGTACGCAGGAAATTTGCAACGGTCACACCAGGGATGGCGACGGGGTATTGAAAAGCCAAGAAAATGCCTGCACGTGAGCGTTCATCTGGTTCGAGTTCGAGGACATTTTTATTCTTAAAAATGATCTCACCTTCGGTCACTTTATAATTCGGATGACCCATAAGGGTATAAGCCAAAGTGGACTTGCCCGTTCCGTTTGGCCCCATAATTGCGTGGATTTCGCCCTGATTGATCGTGAGCGACAGCCCCTTCAGAATTTCCTTATCTTCGATACTTACGTGCAGGTTCTTAATTTCTAGTTGCGACATTCGTGTTCCACTCCTGGGATTTCACCGCTTTTGCGGTACTTTATAAGCCAATGCTGACATTTTTATCAAATTTCAGCCATTATAGCAGGTTCAAGCCATTATGTCAATATTTATGATATTTTTCTAGTATATTGACAAACTCGAATGACTTGGTTATACTGCTTTTTATGAAATCAACGCGTGACAGGATTTTAGAAACCTTATTGCACAAACCCCGCTCCGCTATTAATGTATTGGCTGAGGCTGTTGGGATTAACCCGATTTCTGTGCGGCACCATCTGACCAACCTGCAAATGGAAGGTCTGGTTGAGGGACACGAGGAACGCCACGGCGTAGGACGTCCGCGGTTGGTTTATGTGCTGACAGATGAGGGGATGGAACGCTTCCCAACCCGCTATATGCAACTCACTACCAGACTTCTGACGCAGATGAAGGACACCATGCCAGGACCGGTCGTGGCAAAATTATTCAGCCAAATTGCAGAAGACCTCGCCAGCCAGTACTCCAAGGATATGGAAGGACTCAGCATTGAAAAACGGCTTGATTTTGTCAAGGAACTGTTGGGGCATGAGGGCTTTACCGTTGAATGGGAAAAGAAAGGCGAGCAATATCAGATCCATGAAATTTCCTGCCCGTATTATCAAATTGGAATTGCGCATCCTGAAGTATGTACGGTTGACCAAACATTAATTTCAAAGATGCTGGCTTTACCCGCCAATAAAGTTCAGTGTATATTGAGCGGCGCTTCACATTGTACTTATGTAATCCAACCCGAAGAAGTAAAAAACTAAAGACCATGGAGCTAAGATGAAAGACACTGAAGTAAAAGAAATCCAGTGGACTCTCCACGAAACTCACCCTGAACGGGTGGAAGAAGTTCGCGCGCGCCTCTCCGAGGTGATCGACCCTGAAATTGGAATGAACATCATTCAGCTGGGCTTGATCCGCGATGTGGATATCACCGCCGACGGTATTGGTCATGTCAAGATGATCCTGACCACCCCTTTTTGCCCATACGGCCCCGCAATGATCGAAATGACCAAAGCCAAGGCTGTCGAAGGTCTCAACATGCCTGTCAACATTGAAATGGGAATGGATATGTGGGACTTCTCGATGATGGAAGATCCTTCGGCGCTGGACTGGGGAATGT
>JANODZ010000238.1:0-2634 GCA_031412935.1 Anaerolineales bacterium | reverse complement strand
CGCTTTGCACTCCGGCATGGGTGCGGTCATCATGGTGCTCGCAGTGGTGCGCGCCACAATGAAACACATGAAGTATTTCATCCGTCCTGAACATTTCGACGCAATTGGCAAACTCATGCTCATTATATCCATGGGCTGGGCATACTTCTTCTTCAACGATTATATGGTGCAATGGTACGGCGGTGACAAATGGACGAAGCAGCTTCTGCACTTCCACGAAGCAGGTCCGATGGGCTGGATGTGGTTTGCCATGTTGATCACAAATATCGCAATCCCCTGGGCGGTCTTGTGGAATCCCAAATGGCGCTCCACGCCCTGGATCGTCTTTGTGGTGGGTTTCTTAATTAATGTCGGGATGTGGTTTGAGCGTTACATCATTATTCCCGTTTCTCTCAGCATTAACAGAATGCCGTTTACGTGGCGGCTTTACCAACCCGGCGTGGAAATCCAAATGGGCTTGGGTACCCTGGCTCTCTTCATCCTGCTTTATATGGCCGCCTCGCGCCTCATTCCTCTCATCCCGGTTTGGGAAGTTCAGGAGGGCCAAATGGCGCACAAGCTCACGAAATTTGGACGCGAGACCGTTGTAACGGTCAGCGAATTGGAATAGGAAGAGGACTCACATGGCTGACAATATTTCCAGCAAAGAGCGTTCCGGATTGATATCCCTATTAGCGGTCTTTCCTGACCTCGAACCTGCTGCTGATGCAATTGACCAACTCCGCGCTTTGGGCATTTCGGACGACTCGATGAATGTAATTTCCGGCGTCCCAGTCACCGAGGCGATGTTGGGCCGCCCCAACCAATGGACGAATGTTCCCCGCCTTGCGGCTGGCGGCGCAGCGCTGGGATTTTTAACTGCGGTATTTTTAACCTTTGGCATTCCCTTTCTGTACGCTTTTCCCATTCAAGTCGGAACACAAGCCTATGTTCCCGGCCCGCCAACTTTCGTTATCTTATTTGAAGTAACGATGCTCGGTATGCTGCTCTCAACTTTCCTGGGTGTATTTCTTGATAGCTATTTCCCAAACTACCGCCCGTTGGAATATGTAAAGGAAGTCAGCGATGGAAAGATCGCCGTCTTCTTTATTTGCCCGCAAGAGAGCCGGGAAAAATTTACCAAATCCATGACCGCCCTCGGCGCGGAAAAGGTTGAAATTGCGGAGGTAGAGCAGTTATGAGATTGTTCAAGCAGCTCGTTTCGGTTTTTGCTGTGCTTACCCTGGTATTCGGCGTAATAATGATCTTTGCCTATGATGTGATCAAGATCGATTGGATTACTTTTATGGAAATCCAGCCTTCCTATGGGACTCAAGAAAAACCAAGACCGGTACCCGCACGATCCATTCCAGTGGAAGGCGCGGCCTATATTCCCGGCGCAGGCGCCCCGGAAAATCCGGTACCTGCAGATGAAACATCCATTGCGCGTGGCGCGCAACTCTTTGAAATACACTGCCAGATGTGCCATGGTGAAACCGGAGAAGGCAATGGAATCATTTCGGCATTCCTGGTTAAAAAGAAACCCGCCAACCTAACCAGTGAGCTGACACAAAGCAAGAGCGATGGCAGCCTTTTCCTTATCGTATCAAATGGCATATTTAATCCGAATAACACACTTTTTCCCGGGGTAATGTTCTCCGGACAAATGCCGCCCTTGAATGAAAACCTTACCGTTCGCGAACGTTGGGACGTAGTCAACTATATCCGCACTCTGAAAGCAGCGGAAGCACAATAGGAAGGCGCTGATATGAAAGATGATGTTCGAAAATATATATTTACCACGCTGATAATTTTAGTGCTCGGCATGGTTGTATGGATAGGGTTTCTATATTTAAATTCATGTGGGTTTACATTAACCTGTAAGCGGGCGTCCTTTCCCGTTGAACGCACTCCGATCCCAACGCTTCTGCCTGCTACTTTGCCAGCCATGGAAACAGGTAGCGGCCAGGTTGCCGTTTCTGATCAATGCCGTGTCGCCGCAGTGGATTTAATCGGCGCGTGGGTTGCGGCTGGCTCTTCCGAAACTGAAGCATTTCAATTCGCTGATATCAAGGGCCAGAATTGCACATCTACATTTGAAGAAGTCAAACCCCTCTTCCTGGAAGCGAATTTTTGGTATTCCGGATCACTCTCCTGTGTTTCCTGCCATTCAGTGGATGTGGCTATTTCTCCCGCGCAGTTGGATTTGAGCACATATGCTGGGATAATGTCCGGGTCTCGTCGAGCTGATGCAGACTCAAAAGGCACAGACATTCTCGGCTCCGGAAAGTGGAATGGATCATTGCTTTATGAATTTTTGTCCACGAGCAAGGCTGATATACCGGGCCACACTAAGGCTGTGTCTGATTTAGTAATTTTTGCAGGTAAACCGCATTCATTACCAATTGCAACTCCAACTCCATAAAAATTTGTTTCAACTAAAAGACCCGATCAATTGATCGGGTCTTTTAGTTATTAGAGAGATAAGGATTCAAACATCTTGGCGGAGAGGGCGGGATTCGAACACCGTACCCGAAAGGGTATATCATCCCCTCATGGGTGGCGCGGGTACCTAATACGTTATCGCCTCAATCAATAATGATGCGTTTTTCTTGGCGGAGAGGGCGGGATTCGAACACCGTACCCGAAAGGGTA
>JANODZ010000237.1:0-9101 GCA_031412935.1 Anaerolineales bacterium | reverse complement strand
GGAATTTGAGAAACTATGGGTTCAGGCACATGCTGTTGAAGAAGGTGTTTTTAAGTGCGAATAAATGTTCTTGCATTGGGCAGCGGAGAATTCTGCTTTTACGTATGCGAGTCAATTGATTTGTGTAGAGTATAATGTCGGTATGAATGCCTTGTTTGACAGATCGATTGTCAGCGCTGCCTTCGCTTTGCGGGTATGGAAGTGTATCTGGTCGGTGCAATTGCCTGGTCAGATTTTTATTTTTGCCATTACAAAATGATAGGAGAAAATATTATGAATAACATGCTTAATATTAAATCCCCCGCCGAATCCATTGCACAGGAGCGCAAGGCAGATTTCAACTTGTCGAATCAAGGCGTGACTACTTTGCGGCTAGCTTATTGGAACTTGACCACCGAGGCATTGGTGGAAGAGGCAAGTTTTCGAAACGAAGGAGCAATTTCTTGCGGCGGAGCATTTGTTGCCCATACCGGCAAGCATACAGGCAGAAGCGCAAACGATAAATTTGTGGTGCGTCATTCTGATTCAGAGAGTAATGTTTGGTGGGGAGTCTATAACCGTCCCTTCGCAGAGGATAAATTCGACTCCTTGTATGGCCGCATGCTTGGGTTCATTCAAAGCAGCGATATTTTTGTTCAGGATGTTTACGCAGGTGCGGATGAGAACTTCCGCCTGCCGGTCCGCTTCATAACTGAATACGCGTGGCACAGTCACTTTATTCGTAATATGTTTATCCTGCCGCAATCACTTGAAGAGTACAAACATTTCATGCCTGAGTTCACGATCCTGGCTATGCCATCTTTTAAGGCTGAGCCTGCGGTTGACGGCACAAATAGTGAAACCTTTATTATTTTATCCTTTGAAAAGAAGCTGGCGCTGATCGGGGGCACCGCCTACGCCGGCGAGATGAAAAAATCAGTGTTTACGATTCTAAATTATCTCCTGCCGCTCGAAGGCGTGCTCTCCATGCATTGTTCCGCGAATGTGAACCCAAGCGACTCGAACGATGTGGCTTTATTCTTTGGATTAAGCGGGACGGGCAAGACCACGCTTTCGGCAGATCCTACCCGCCGCCTGATCGGAGACGATGAGCATGGCTGGAGCGATACAGGCGTATTCAATTTTGAAGGTGGGTGCTACGCCAAGGTCATCGGACTTTCAGAATCTGCCGAGCCGCAAATTTATGCAACCACCCGGCATTTCGGAACGATCCTTGAAAATGTCCCCTTTGATTCTGTTACTCGTGTGGTTGACCTTAATGACGATTCGATCACGGAGAATACACGATCTTCTTATCCATTGGATTTCATAGAAAACGCTGTTTCTGAAAAGCGCGCAGGTCATCCAAAAAACATTATCTTCCTCACCTGTGATGCTACAGGAGTGATGCCGCCAATTGCGAGGCTGACCACGAATCAAGCATTGTATCAATTTATTTCAGGTTATACATCCAAACTGGCCGGCACAGAAGCAGGCTTGGGCAAGGAACCAGTACCCACTTTTAGCGCATGTTTTGGCGGCCCATTCATGGTGCATCACCCTTCCAAATATGCAGAATTGCTGAAGCAAAAGATCGAGCGTTATGACGTAACCTGTTGGCTGGTTAATACAGGCTGGGTCGGCGGGGCGTATGGAGTTGGTAAACGTATTTCCATTCAGTACACGCGCGCCTTATTAAATGCCGCGCTTGATGGCAAACTGGACAAAGTAAAATTTTCGAAAGACCCTGTCTTCGGCTATGAAATTCCAGCAAAATGCCCGCAGGTGCCAGATGAAGTTTTGGTCCCTTCCTCTTCATGGCCGGATAAGAAGGAGTATGACAAGCGTTACAAAGATTTGGCGGCGCGTTTCGTACAAAATTTCTCAAAATTCGCAGAAGGTACCGCGCAGGAAGTGCTGGAGGCAGGCCCCAATATTTAGTATGCTCGATTCATTGAGCCGTCGCGGCATCAAGAATATTTTCTCCCATACGCTGAGCGAGTAGGGTATTATTTTCTTCAAGCGCAACAACTAAAACCAAAGGCGTTCCCTTCCAACCCGGCAGTGTCCCCGCTATCAGCCAGGTAATGACGGATTCATGATCGCCGTTTTCCCGCCAGACATTCCTCCAATAGGGTTTGCTTTTGACGATCAGAGCTAAAGCCGCTTCATCCGCCGCCTTAGCCGGCATCACCTGAACGGGTTGATTCTCAGCCGAAAGCACCACCCATCCCTGCTCAAATGTATTCACAGCGGCAGCGATATTCGCGGCAGGGGATCGCCCATGATTGCTCAATGCAGCCACGGCAATGCTGACCTGCAAGGGACTCGCTTTTAGATCGCGCACTCGTGTGTTTTCCGCATCAAATGCGACAGGCATGTTAAGTAGCGGCGCTTGAAATAGACCAAGTTTTTGATAATATTTTTTTAATTCAAATTCTGTCGGTTGATTATCCCCAAATTCTGCATGGATCAATGGAAGCAGGGTATTCCCAATTGGATAAAGTCCTTGAGTTGCGCGATTTAGCAACGGCGCAAATGGATCCTGCCCAAGCGCTTCGCCTTCCTCATCCAATTTATTTGGGTCAAATGTTGGGTGTGAGGCCATCGTGAGGATCTCACCAGTTTCAGCATTCATTAGAATAATCGCACCAACATGATCGCCTAAGATTTCATCAGTTTTGGATTGTAAAGCAAGGCTTAAGCTCAAGCGTAGATCCAGCCCGGGCGGGGGAGTGCCGTAGATCAAGCGATTCCAAAAAACGAGGCTTGTGGAGTTTCCCTGCAAACCGCGCAGGTAATTATCAAAGGTTGACTCTAGTCCGGCTTGCCCATAAACTGGATGAGTGTAACCAATGATCGGAGCAAGCTGCGGGTAGAGGTAAACCCGAGAATATGTGCCACTTTCACCGAGGGTAATACTGATCGGCTGATTGTTCCTGTCCATTAATTCGCCGCGAGGCACATAGCGGTCTGCAATTGCGCGCCGTGGATTGTCGGTACGATTCAGCAGATCTCCTCCGCGTACGATTACCCACCATGCGTTTGCCCCCGCGCAGGTTGCGAGTCCAAGCGCGAGTATCCCAGCTAGAAAAATATATGGTTTTGGATTTTGTATAAGGACGGGTTCGTCTTCCTCTGTATTGCTAATCATTAGTAAAATTAATAGCGCGATAAACGAAGTTAATAAAGAAGAACCGCCGTAGGATACAAAAGGCAGTGTTACCCCGGTTAGGGGCAGTAAGCGCAGGTTTCCACCAATGATTAGCAGGCTTTGAATGCCGAGGTATGCCACTACTCCAGCGGCCAGATATCGCCGAAATCTATCCGCCGCGCGCAGGGATGCGATCAAACCCCGGGTGAGGATCAACCATATTAGGGCGAGCAATCCAACGGTTCCGACCAGCCCCGTTTCCTCCGCTATCGCTGCGTAAATAAAATCAGATATGGCCACCGGTACAAGCCGCGGGCTGCCCAGTCCGGGTCCGCGTCCGAAAACGCCGCCATTTGCAACAGCAAGCAGTGATTGTACAATTTGATAGGATTGACCGGATGGATCCGCCCACGGGTCGAGCCAGCCAAGTACGCGGATACGAATAATGTCGACGAAAAAATACCCCAGAATAAGAGCAAGGGTTAAAAAAAGAATGGTGGAGAATAAAATCCGTCGATTGCCTGTTGCAAGGAAAATCATAATGGTAAATATGCATACGAAAATTGACGCCGTGCCGAGGTCTCGTTGAACAAGTAATAGCAAAAGAGCCAATCCGGTAACGACCAGGGTTGGGACAAAAAGTGGAATTGATGATAAACGGATGCTGATACGGTCTGCGAGGTAGGCGGAAAGATAAATGACCAGTAATAATTTGAGCGGTTCGGATGGTTGAAAGTAAACGCCGCAACATCCAAGCCATAAACGCGGACCTGCCCCCAGCGGGTTTGTGCCAAAAAGTAATGTGAGCGCAGTGATGAACAACCCGCTGCCAAGCAGAATATATTTATAACGCCTGAGTGAATTAATATTATGCTGTCGATATAAAGCGAGGATGAAAATAAATACACACACCACCAGCCAGATCATCTGGCGGAAGCCAAAGGTTTCATCCAGCCGCCAGATGGTCAGCAAACCCCATCCGCTGAGCAGCGCCGCGGCAGGCAGGAGATATGGATCGCGTTCGTGCAAATGTTTGACAGTTGCGAGATGCGCGCGAGTCATGAGCCCAAGCCATACGAAAAATCCGATCCAATGTGAGAGCCTATAATCTACATCCCATGAATGTTCACGGATGGCAGGAGAAATTGTCAGGATGACAGAATAAATAAAGAGGAATAATCCCGCCCAAATTAATAGACGCCTTTGTATTGAATTAAACATACTTTATATGGTACTTCATTTTTGAGATGGCGGTGGGCGGTGAAATTGAAGGCGGCGAGTTGCATATTTAACCCACCTTACGAACTTTTCGTTTTAGGGTTTGTCGCTCAGGGAATCACGTTGCTGTGTAAGGTGAGCTAATTAATTTTAATCAGGGATCGGGCATTTCAAAGGAGAGGCGCGTGGTTTAATCTCCCCGATTATGCGGTAAGAAAAGAGCGGCCTGGAGTCGATGTAAGCTTATCGAATGTTCACCTTACTTAAGATATTTCCCAACCAGCAAGTCAAGCTTTTTACGAGTTTCCATGGGAATAACTTTGGGTTCTGTGATCAGCGCCGTAGACAATGCCTGTCCACACGAACAGGTGCGTTCGGTCTTCAACTTCCGTATCAAATTGAGAATGGCCTCCTGCGCTTTGCGGGTATTTTTATTAAGCGTTTGAATGACCATTTCAAGAGTGACAGGGGCTTCGCTCTCATGCCAGACATCGTAATCGGTGACGTGTGCCATGGTTGCATAACATAGTTCTGCTTCGCGCGCTAGAAATGCCTCAGGTGAGGCGGTCATTCCAATGATGGAAAGACCCCATGCCCGAAAAGCTTTTGATTCGGCTTTCGTGGAAAAACGCGGACCTTCTATCGTGATGAGTGACCCGCCGCGATGTGTCGTCGTGCCTGTTGCCCGCACTGCCGCTTCGACCTGATCTGAAAGGTCAGAGCAGAATGGGTCGGCGACGCCAACGTGTCCGACCAATCCGCCGCCAAAGAATGTGCGAATACGATCCTTGGTGTAATCGAATATATTATCAGGAATGACAATATGACCCGGCGCATAATCCTCGCGTAGTGAACCACAGGCGCTGATACTGATCACGCGTTCGACGCCAAGCATTTTCAACGCAAAAATATTTGCCCGATATGGAACTTCAGTTGGGGTTAAATGATGCCCTTTCCCGTGACGCGCAAGAAAGGCCACGCGCGTATTTTCCAAAGTACCGACCACGATCGGGGCGCTTGGGCTTCCAAACGGCGTGTCGAGGATATGCTCTTTCGTATTCAGCAAGCCGGGCATTTGATACAGCCCGGAACCACCGATGATCGCAAGGGATACTTTTTCTGTCATCTTTTTTTCCTTGATTTTTGCGCAGTCCGGATGAGTGCGTCTGTTGATAGGTTTACGATTAAGCGGGTCGCTCCACATTGGATTTCGTCACCCGCTGTAAGAACTGTTGGCATGGATAATGAAATCGTATTTAATGCCGTACCATTTGTAGAAGTAAGATCGCCCAACCACCATTGACCATGATGATACGTCAACTGGGCATGACGCGTGGACACCTTGTCATCCTGAAGGGGAATATCACACGCGGGGTCGCGCCCAATTGTGATCTCCGGTTGGACAAAATTTTTTACTTCGGGTGGGTTGTGTCCATAATGGATGATGAGACCGATGCCCGGCACGCGGCGGTTTGCTAGTAAGATACCTTGCTTCTGTATATCCCGCCATAAAACCAGCAAAGCCCATCCCAGAAAACCATATAAAGCAATGGCCATCGCAAGGCGCAAAGCCAGTATGATGGGTGCGCTCATTTTTTCGTTAATTTCGAAGTGGGGTGGTCTTTCAATACTACAGTTGCGCGGTTTGGCGATTCTTGTTGTAAGGGTACGGTATCTAGCAGATCAGGACGTGGCGGCGGATTATCCTGCCCAAATATTAATGCAACGCCGGCAAGAGAAATTACGTCACCGGGATAAAGTACGATCTGGCTGGCGCGCTGCCCATTTACAAATACGCCCCCGGTTGAGTTTAAATCGAACACAACATACCTGCCTTTAATCGCCCGTAATTGGGCGTGATTTCGCGAGACGCGCGGGTCATCAATAATGAGTTGGTTGTCTAACCTTCGCCCAATGTTGATCACTGGAAGTATTAGCGGAAATACTTTGACGCCCTCCACGATCAAAAAGGCGTTTTCAGGCAATGCGCCGAAATCTTTAAGATTACCTGTATCTAAAGGGGATGAATTTGTTTCTGCCATGGATTCAATCCGGTGTGATGCGACAATTTGAGCATCATTTATTGATATATTATTATCAGTTGTTATGGTAATTGAAGGGGATATTATAATCCTAAAACCCGCTTCCTGCACAACAGCGGATATAGAATGCGATAGAATTCCAATTAATTCTTTATCCCGCCATTTTGCAGATTCTTGCGGGTGTAAGATTAAAGTGTATACATCAGGCGCGGTTTGAGAGCCATCCTCCTGAGTGGATGTATTAAGGTGAATTGCGGCTGCCAGTTTCTGAATAATTACATCCTCCACTTTTCTGCCGGGCAGGATATTCAACAAATCCACTTCAATCAGGGTCTGTAACCGGACTTCAATTTCTTTCAAGTTCATTTTTGCTCAATTAAATAGGTCAAAGTTTTTGATTGCAATTTTTGCAAATTTTATCAGCAGGTTGAGGCACATAACCACATTGTTTGCATGTGATCGGCTGCTTGTTCCCAAGCGGCGCTCCGCACGCGATGCAGGCGGGTTCGCCAACCGGATTGGCAGTCAGACAAAAATCACAGGATAAAGTCTTCAGACGATCTGATAATTCAGTCGAAGCGCCAGCCGCCCGCGCAGACCGGGCAATCACCTGCCAAATCCGTTCACTTAATTGTAAATTCTCAATATCCTGGGCTATATCATCCAGCCGGCCGAGTAAGCTGAACGGGTTTCGTATCGCGGATATTGCGCTCATTCCCAAGCTGGCAGCCACTCCCAGCCACGTTTGTTGGCCCAAATCCACCATTACGCCATCCTCCAATTTTTGAAGGGTCACCGTCATCGCGGTATGCCCGCCGGAAGTTGAATCTAGCTGCGAACTCACTTGAACAATCATCTTTTCACTTTGCCCAAAAGTTTGGGCGTGCAAGTTCCCTTGATTGAATTCTCCAACCAACGCTTGTGCAATGTCTACAGGTTTGATATTTCCGTGAAAAATTTTCCGTTCCATGAAGTAGATTATAATCGCGATTGCGATTCTCCTTAAGAGTTACTTACGAAATGAAACGAATCTGGTTTCCTCCTTCTGCCTTGACCACCATGATTGTCCTATTCTCTTTTTGGAGAATTATTTTCACCCCTCCTCTGACGGTTGTACTGGCTCAGCAATTGACAGCTACTCCGGCTCCGCAAGGCATCTATATCACCGTGTTGTCAGATGAGCCATTCGCAAATATCCGCATGGGTCCTAGCTCTTCAATTTATCCAAAGGTCGGTATTTTATATCCTGGCGATACGGCACTCGCTTTGGGAAGGTCTCCGGGCGGCGATTGGATCCAGATCGAATATCCGGGTGCGCCGTACGATAAAGGCTGGGTGTATTCGCCGCTGGTGCAGGTTTCTCCTGGAACATTATTGGTGATTGAACCTCCACCCACTCCCATGCCGCCCCCGTCAGCGACCATTGACCCAACCCTAGCCGCGCAGTACCCGATTTTCGTTACCAGTACCCGCAAACCTCCTTTTACTCCGCCGCCTTCAATGGTAGTTTTGCAATTTACCGAACCTGCTTCCGCAACGGATGATAAAACTCTCAGTTTGGGATCGGTAATTATCTCCCTCCTGATTTTGGGCTTTTTTGGATTTTTGCTCTCCCTGATATTGCGTCGTTAATTAATTATGATTCACATGCGTAAAATTAGAGTTGTTACTTTATTAATTATGATGGTAGGGGGTGTATTCTTTGCGTATGATTCACCCTCTCAAATTTTAGTTCATGCCCAGCAGCCGACAGGTTCTATTCCAACGGTTACCGGCACACCCTCGGGCGCTCTTGTGGCGTTGTACCTTGATGATAATCGTCCACAAGAGAACGTATATTCAGGACCAAGTATTTACCTTTATCCAAAGATCGGGGTTATTTTGGCTGGGCAAATCGTACCCGCTTATGGTTACTCTGAAGATCAAAATTGGATTCAAATTTATTATGCGGGCGTTCCGAATTCTGTTGCGTGGGTCTATGCCCGCTATGTCGAAATAATAAAAATAGGCGCATTGCCGGTCTTGAATTCGCCTTCTACGCCGACCCCGGCTTTAACACCAATTATTAATTTTAATCCAACCTTGGTTGCGGCCTTTATTACACCGGTTGTATCCACACGAATTCCAACCTATACGCCGGCCGCACGACTGATAAGCCCAATTTTTGTTGACGACGAGTCAAATGCCAACCGCCTTCCAATAGGCTTGTTGATCTTTGGATTCGGCTTTTTGGGAGGGTTGGGCGCAATTATTTCCTTCCTGCGAGGAAGGTAAAATATCATGAGCCACCTTGCAGAAAGATAGAAAAACTTAACACAGGTTTTAGAATGGGCCTGGTAGGATCTATATATTTGTAAGTTAAATAAAAAGAAACCGGGTGTCCCGGTCTCTTTTTATGACTATAAAATTAATTACTACAACCACAAGAACCGCCGCCGCCGCCGCAGGATCCGCCGCCGCTGTTACTACCGCAAGCGCAACCGCTTTCACCATGGGAATGTCCGCTTTTTGCGTTGGGACTATTCACCGCAAAGCCCTGGCCGTGCTGCGGGTCGTTCACGAAATCATAGGAAGTCCCGCCGCGCCGGATCTCTTGCTCATCAATCTCACAATTCGTTTTGCCCGCGAGCGCGAGCCGGAGCAGTTGCAGGCGCGCAGCGGCGGGCGCGGGCTGGTTCTCCGGCTTGAACGGTGACTGCGCGGTGGGG
>JANODZ010000236.1:0-8893 GCA_031412935.1 Anaerolineales bacterium | reverse complement strand
GCGGTGTTTCTCCTGAAGCCATCAAACACTTCACGGGAAAAATTCCTGTACTCGGCGTCTGCCTCGGACATCAATGTCTTGGCGCGGTCTACGGCGGCAAAGTGGACCGCGCTCCACGTCTCATGCACGGCAAAACTTCCCCTGTCACTCACAATGGACAAGGCGTCTTCAAAGACATTCCATCGCCGTTTGAAGCCATGCGCTATCACTCGCTCGTGGTCTACGAACCCATCCCCGCTGAACTTGAGATCGTCGCGCAGACTTCCGAAGGCGAGATCATGGCGCTCAAACATCGTCAGCACCCAACCTACGGCGTGCAATTTCATCCCGAGTCCATTCTGACCGAACACGGCAAACAACTGCTCAAGAATTTTCTTGATATCAAGATCGCCCCACCCGCTGGCGCGTCTGCGGAACCGTCCATGCTTAAACCATTTATCGCCAAGACCATCAATCACATGGACCTCACTGCTGAAGAAGCTGAAGAAGCGATGAATGTCATCATGACAGGACAAGCCACGCCCGCGCAAGTCAGCGCGTACCTGGTTTCGCTTCGCATGAAAGGGGAGACCATCCCCGAGATCACAGGTTCAGTCCGCGCCATGCGCGCCAACGCGGTCAAGGTAAAACTTGCGAATCCAGATGAACGCATTTATGACATCGTTGGCACAGGCGGTGACGGCGCTCACACCTTTAACATATCCACCGCCGCGGCGTTTGTGCTCGCAGGCACGGGACGTAAAGTTGCCAAGCACGGCAATCGCGCCTCGTCATCGCAATGCGGTTCTGCCGATGTGCTTTCTTCGCTGGGCGTCAATCTCGACCTCACACCCGAGCAAGTTGCCAAAGCGATTGATACCATTGGCATTGGATTTATGTTCGCGCCCAAGTTTCATCCCGCGATGAAATATGCCGTCGGCCCGCGCAAGGAGATCGGTCAGCGTACGATCTTCAATATTCTCGGTCCGCTCACGAATCCTGCGGGCGCGAATATCCAACTAACAGGGGTCTTCGATCCCAAATTAACCGAGCCGCTCGCCAACGTTCTCCATCAACTTGGTTCAAAAGCCGCAATGGTAATTCACGGCGCAGCCGGCACTGACGAACTTAATACATGTGGTGTTAATCGCATTAGTCACCTCAAAGACGGCGCGGTTAGCACCTACGATCTCGATCCCGCCACGCTCGGGTTTCCCATCGCCGCCATTCAAGATCTGCGCGGCGGCACGCCCGATGAATCCGCGGTGATGATGCGCGATATTCTTTCTGGAAAATTAAAAGGCGCGCGCCGCGAATCCGTTTTGCTCAACGCCGCTGGCGCTCTCGCCGCCGAAACAGGCGATTTCAAGTCCGCGCTGGTGGAAGTCACTGCTTCGCTTGATAGCGGCAAAGCGCTCGCCAAACTAAATGCGCTGGTTGAATTTTCAAAACAATGAACATCCTCGAAAAAATTATTTCACAAAAGCGGATTGAAATTGCGGCGCTCGACGCTGTTGCATTACGCAGCGCCGCAGAGTCTTCACCTGCGCCGAGAGATTTTCTTTCCGCCCTCACCCCAACCCCTCTCCCCAAGGGAGAGGGGCGCGCAAAGCGCGGGGTGAGGGCAGGCCTCCGCCCGAGCCTGATCGCTGAACTAAAGAGAGCCTCTCCCTCCAAAGGGATTCTCGCCCCGCACCTCGACCTCTTTCAAGTGGCCGACATCTACGCTCAAAACGGCGCCGCCGCGATCAGTGTCCTGACCGATGAAAAATTTTTCATGGGCAAACTCGAAACCCTGCGCCAGTTACGAGTTACCAATCACCAATTACCGCTCCTACGCAAAGACTTCACCATTGATGAGACTCAAATCTACGAAGCCAGAGCCAATGGCGCTGACGCGATCCTGCTCATCGCCGCGGCATTGACAGACGACAAACTCTTTTCAGATTTACACGCTTGTGCCTTAAGTTTGGGTTTAACTGTCTTGGTCGAAGTCCATGACGAAGCAGAAACCGAGCGCGCCCTGAAATTGACAGATGTAAAACTGATTGGAATCAACAACCGCAACCTCGCGACCTTTGAAGTTTCGCTCGAAACTACAGAACGACTCCGCCCGATGATCTCCCCTGACATCGCCGTCGTCGCCGAAAGCGGAATCTTCACTGCCGGCGACGTAGACCGATTGACTAACATAAACATTGACGCAATCCTCGTCGGCGAAGCGCTGATTACTGCAAATGATATTCCTGCAAAGGTGAGGGAGCTGTCGGGACAGTAGGTCACGCTTGTAGCGTGACAGTTGCCCGAACATTAAGCTCGTCACGTTGAAAACGGGACCTACAAAAATTATGACAATCATAAAAATCTGTGGAATCAAAAACTTGAAAGACGCCCTCGCCGCGATTGAAGCGGGAGCGGATTATTTGGGATTTAATTTTTATAACAAAGGCGTGCGATTTATTGAGAAAAAAACCTGCGCAGAGATCACATCCATTTTGAAGAGAGAACATCCGGATATTAAACTCGTGGGTGTGTTTGTAAATTCGTCTGTTGATGAAGTGAAGAATATCCTGGATACCTGCTCTCTGGATTTGGCCCAACTCCACGGTGATGAAACGCCAGAAATATTTGCTCAACTTGCACCGCGTGTGTTCAAAGCTTTTCGTGGAATTCCATCTGATGTCACAGGTTTTGAGCGCAACGATGCACCTGAATTTCTAGTGGATGCCGCTGTCAAAGGCGTCTACGGCGGAAGTGGCGTCATTGCGGATTGGTCAGCGGCGGCGGAGTTGGCGAAGCGTTTTCCGCTGTTGTTGGCAGGCGGATTGACTCCAGAAAATGTCGCAGACGCGGTACGGCAGGTGAGACCCTGGGGCGTGGACGTTGCCTCTGGCGTCGAATCAACTGCGGGGGAGAAAGATGCGGCGAAGATGGAAAGTTTTGTCAAAGCAGTTAAGACACCCTCCATTCACTAATCCCTACTTACCAATTACTGAGGAATCATGACACTACTACCTACAAAATTTGGAATCTACGGTGGACAATTTGTTCCTGAAACTTTAATGCCCGCGTTGATCGAGTTGGAGCAGGCGTTCGTGGACGCACAAAAAGACCCAGCCTTCAGGCGCGAGTACGAAGGCTTGCTCGCGTCGTTCGTGGGCAGACCCACGCCGTTGACCTATGCAAAAAGATTGTCGGAGCAATTAGGCGGCGCACAAATTTATTTGAAGCGTGAAGACCTGGCGCACACAGGCGCGCACAAGATCAACAATGCATTGGGGCAGGCTTTGCTCGTGAAGCGCATGGGTAAGAATCGTATAGTGGCTGAGACGGGCGCGGGTCAACACGGTGTTGCGTCTGCAACTGTTGCTGCATTGCTCGGACTCGAATGTGTGGTGTACATGGGAGTGGTGGATATTGCGCGACAGGAGCCGAATGTGTTCCGTATGAAATTGCTCGGCGCGGAAGTTCGTCCCGTGACATCAGGCACGCAGACATTGAAGGACGCCATCAACGAAGCCATCCGCGATTGGGTGACAAATGTTGGTGACACACATTATTTGTTGGGTTCGGCGTTGGGCCCGCATCCATACCCGACCATCGTTCGTGAGTTTCAATCAGTGATCGGCATCGAAGCACGCGAACAAATGCTGCGCGATGTAGGGCGCCTGCCCGATACGGTCATTGCGTGTGTGGGCGGCGGCTCAAATGCCATCGGCGTCTTCAGCGGATTTGTGGACGATGAACATGTTGAATTGATCGGCGTCGAAGCGGGTGGCAGCGGAATCGCGTCTGGTAAACACGCCGCGAGATTTGGTGACGCGACGATGGCGCGAGTGGGAGTCATCCATGGCACACGTACGTATGTCTTGCAGGATGAAGATGGTCAGATTGCAGAGACACATTCCATTTCTGCGGGATTGGATTACGCGGCGGTGGGTCCTGAACACGCCATGCTGCGAGATAGCGAGCGCGCATATTACACATCCGCAACGGATACGGAGGCGTTGGATGCGTTTCAAGTCTTGTGCCATACTGAAGGGATCATCCCTGCGCTGGAGTCATCTCATGCCGTGGCGGAAGTCATCAAGCGCGCGCCAAAGATGCGCAAAGATCAGGTGATTCTGGTTAATCTTTCAGGGAGAGGGGATAAGGATTTGAATACGGTGATTAAAGAGTTGGGCGATATTGGATAATTCGATATTCGATTATCTACTATCGAGTATCGAATATCGAGGAACTTATGAACCGAATCGAAAACGCATTCAAAAATAAACCGATTTTTATGCCCTACTTCCCGTTGGGCTATCCCGATTTGGATACATCCATTAACGTGATCGAAGCCCTTGCTAATAACGGCGCAGACCTGATCGAAGTGGGGCTTTCATTTTCTGATCCGCTCGCCGATGGACCTGTCATTCAAAAGGCGACGCAGATCGCACTGGAAAAAGGAATCACGGTCAAGAAGTCAATCATGGCTGTTGCGGAATTGCGCAAACGCGGCGTGACCATCCCGTTGATTTTGATGGGTTACTTCAATCCTATATTGGCGTATGGGCTGGAAAAATTTGTGTTCGATGCGCGCGAAGCAGGTGCGGATGGATTTATCATCCCAGACCTACCACCCGAAGAAGCAGGAGAGTTCGAAGCCTTAGTGGGAGACCTGCCGTTGATCCAAATGCTCGCGCCGACATCACCCAATGAACGCATGGAATGCATTGCCCGCAATGCGAAGGGATTTATTTATCTCGTTTCAGTGACTGGTGTGACAGGGGCACGTACATCCATTTCAGATGGACTCGGCGATTTGATTGCCCGCGTGCGTGAACATACATCCGTGCCTGTCTGTGTGGGGTTTGGAATCGGCACGCCCGAACAAGCCAAACAAGTTGGGGCGCTGGCGGATGGAGTCATTGTCGGCTCGGCCTGTGTCCGCGCGATAGGGGAGAGCCAGACTCCTGTTGAATCTGCTCGTGAGTTTACAAAGAGTTATAAGAATGAATTGATTAAGATAAGGAAAACTATATGATCCTTGAAGTCGTTATTCTTGATGTGATCTCAGGAAAAGAACAGGAATTCGAAACTGCATTCCGCGAAGCATCTGGCATTATTGCCGCTATGGCGGGTTACTCTTCGCATCAGTTACAGCATTGTTTGGAAAAGCAAAATCGTTATTTGTTGCTTGTCCAATGGGAAACGCTCGAAGCCCATACGATTGGATTTCGCGGGTCAAGCGAATATCAGGAGTGGAAAAAAAGACTGCACCATTTCTATGACCCATTTCCAATTGTTGAGCATTACGAATTGATCTTTAATAATCGAAAATAGGAATTCCACATTCAAGCCGTAATGCGCGATGAAATTGCCCCTTGACGCATTTGGGTGATACGCATAGAATAGCGACCAATATGTTATCTTCCGTCCGCTTTTATTTTGCGTATTATTTTAACGGCCTCCGCTCGGTTGCTGTTGGTTACGCTTAAGTAGACAGAATATTAATCTGTACGCAAAAGAGCGAGACCAAACGGTCTCGCTCTTTTTATATTACATTTTTCTCGTAGGGGCGACCCGCCAAGATCATCATGGTTCCTGATTAATCATGACGGGTCGCCCACTACAGAAACAAGGAGCAATTATGGCAATTCGTGGAATTCGTGGAGCAACAACGGTCTCAGCAGATGAGCCCGATTTAATTCTTGAAGCCACGCGGGAATTATTGGAAGCTATTCTGGGTGCAAACGAAAGGATGAAGCCGGAAGATGTAGGCAGTGCGCTTTTTACCGTTACAGACGACCTCGCTTCCACCTTCCCCGCCCAGGCGGCGAGGCAAATGGGCTGGGGACTCGTCCCTATGATCTGTGCGCGAGAAATTCCTGTCCCAAATAGTTTGGCGCGTGTCATTCGTGTGCTTGTCCATTGGAATACGGAGATGCCGCAACATAAAATTACACATGTGTATTTACGAGAGGCGGTCAAATTAAGACCCGACTTGGTTGCCGCACAATAGATTTTGAATCCAAATAAAAGGAAAAAGAGACTATGTTAATCATCATGAAACCCAATTCCACCCCTCATCAAATTGAAGAGGTTGTCAAGACCGTCAAAACCCACGGGTTAACTCCCCATATTACGCATGGGGTTGAAACCACCATCATTGCCGCAGTCGGCGAGTTCCATAGCCCAACCATGGATCCGTTTGAAGTCCTGGATGGCGTGGAGAGTGTCAAACGAATCTCGCAGCCATTTAAGCTTGGTTCACGTCAAGTGCACCCCGAAAATTCTGTCTTCCCGATTGACGGATTTCAAGTTGGAGGCGATGATATCGTGATCATTGCAGGACCCTGTTCGGTTGAATCCCGTTCGCAGATTCTCGAAACCGCGCACGCTGTCCGTGAAGCGGGTGCGAATGCGCTGCGCGGCGGAGTCTTCAAGCCGCGCACCTCGCCGTATTCCTTCCAGGGTCTCGGTGAAGAAGGGCTCGAATATCTGGCTGAAGCGCGTGAACAAACAGGTATGCCGATTGTGGTTGAGATCATGTCGCAAACTCAACTTGATCTCATGCTGAAATATGTCGACGTTTTTCAAGTTGGCGCACGTAACATGCAAAACTTTAATCTTTTACGCGCGCTCGGTGAAATCCGCAAAAGTGTTTTACTCAAACGAGGTCTTTCGGCGACCATAGAAGAGTTGCTCATGTCTGCTGAATATATTCTTGCAGGCGGCAACAAACAGATCATATTATGCGAGCGCGGTATCCGAACATTTGAGACAAGCACCCGCAATACAACTGATATCAATGCCATTCCTGTTTTGAAAAATCTAACCCACCTGCCGGTCATTCTTGACCCTTCCCATGCAACCGGGCATGCCGATTATGTCACCGCGATTGCGCGCGCCGCAATTGCGGCAGGTGCAGATGGTCTGATCATTGAAGTGCATCCTGACCCGACCAAGGCAGTCTCTGATGGCAAACAATCACTGCGGCCGGAAAAATTTTCCGAGATGGTGAATCAGGTCAAAGCGATTGCCGAAGTCATGGGTCGCCGTGTTGCGCCTGTAAAAAAATCTGTCACTGCGGGCTGGTAAATATGGAGGCTGGCTTTTCGCTGAAAGAATCTACCATTGGAATTTATGGATTGGGACTCATGGGCGGCTCGCTTGCCATGAGTCTCAAGGAGCATTGCCGCATCCTGATCGGTTTTGACTCGCATCTTCCGACGCTCGAGCTTGCTCTTTCCAAAAAGATCATTGACCACGCTGAAAGCGACATGGCCACCTTCCTCCCGCAAGTGGATTTGCTCATTTTGGCGACTCCCGTGCACTCCATTATAAATATTCTTCAGCATTTGCCATCCCTGATGCCCAATCCATGTATCGTGCTTGACCTTGGTTCAACGAAACTAAATATCGTACAAGCCATGGCCGCATTACCAGAGCGATTTGACCCCATCGGCGGGCATCCCATTTGTGGAAAAGAAACACTTGGTTTTGAGCATGCCGAAAGCGTGTTATTTCAAGATCAAACTTTTATCCTCACGCCTCTCGATCGTACCTCTGAAACTGCGCTGAATGTGGCATTAAAAATTGTTGAGGTGATTGGCGCCGTCCCTGTTTTCCTTGAAGCGGCACTGCATGATGCTGCATTTGCATTTACAAGTCATTTGCCTTACCTCCTTTCTTCGGCATTGGCAGCTTCGATCCCAAAATCCGACTTTCAATTTATTGGAAGTGGATTTCGGTCTGTCAGCAGGCTGGCTGGCACTCCTGCATCCATGATGTTAAGTGTGCTGCAATCGAATCAGGAAAATGTACTAAATGCCCTGCATAGCCTGCAAAAAATATTAGCCGAGTTTGAGTCTGCGTTGGCGTTGAATGAATATACAAAACTTGAAATCATATTAAACGAAGCACAAAGCAAATATCAGATATTTACACAATGACCAACTCTTCTGTTGAAATCAGGACTATCCCATATTTACTGAATGCCAATGTCCGCGTGCCTGGGTCCAAGTCGCTGACCAATCGCGCCTTGCTGATTGCCTCGCTCGCCAATGGACTTACACGCCTAACCCATGCGCTATTTTCGGACGACTCACGCTACTTTGCCAAAAGCCTTCAAAGCTTGGGTTTCGATGTCCAACTCGATCCAGCAAATTTTGAAATGACCGTCATGGGTCTCGGCGGAAGAATCCCTGCAAAGAAAGCTGAACTCTTCATCGGTAACGCAGGCACTGCCGCGCGTTTTCTTTCCGCATTTCTCACGCTTGGGTACGGTGAATATATTTTGGATGGCGAGCCGCGTATGCGCGAACGTCCCATTGGGGATTTGGTTGCTTCACTAACTCAATTAGGAGCAGTGATCGAGCCTTTGAACATTTCTCCTTCTGTTTGTCCGCCGCTGAAAATTACCGCATCTGGTTTGCCTGGTGGAAAAACAGAAATAGCAGGCGATATTTCCTCCCAATTTTTATCCGCCTTACTCATGGTTGCTCCGTATGCTCAAAACCCAATTGAAGTCACACTTTCCACTGACCTAAACTCCAAACCTTACGTAGACATGACAATCGCCATGATGAAAGATTTCGGTGTAGAGATTAAACGCCATGCCTATTCACAATTCACTATTCACCCAGCTTTCTACCTGCCGCTTTCCACGTACGCCATCGAATCCGACGCCTCTGCCGCATCCTACTTTTTTGCCGCCCCTGCAATCTGCGGCGGGACTGTCCGCGTGGAAAATATCTCGCGCAGATCTGTGCAGGGTGATATCGCATTTCTCGATGTTTTGAAACTAATGGGTTGCCAAATCATGGACCGGCACCTGCCCCGGCTGTAAAGGAAGCGGATTTTGCGCCTCGTGCGGTGGAAGAACCCAGTGCAGGCAGTGCCAAGGAACAGGCCGCGCCTGAACCTG
>JANODZ010000235.1:0-1926 GCA_031412935.1 Anaerolineales bacterium | reverse complement strand
GATCAGGCACAGGTCCAGAAAGAAGCGTTTTTCCATCCGCTTCATGGGTGATGGATAAGCCGTCGAACCAGTCTGCCCACTGACTGCCCAAATGTCCTTCGATCCTAATCTGATAATTCTGCGTCATTGCCTTTCACCTTTACATCAACGTGCGCAAATATAACGGCAATGCGGATTGCCGTTTAGAACCGAAAGTATTGTTTGGAGTATTGTTTTGGGGACCTACGGCAACAAGCTGAGTTCGCGGGCGCGTGCCACGGCTTCGGTGCGGCTCTTTGCCTGCAATTTGCCAAAGATACGCAGGTTATGCCCCTTGACCGTGCTCAAGGCCAGAAAGAGTTTCTGACTGATCTCGTCGTTTGAAAGTCCATCAGCAACGAGACGCAACACTTCCAACTCACGCTCGCTCAACGGATCAATCAACGGTTGCGCGTTGGCAGGCTCGGGTTTTGTTTTGGTAAAGGCGTTCAGTAATTTTTGGATGTAGTTGTTGAGTCGGTCATCTTCGCGCGCACGACTTAACGCGGTCAACAACTCAGCCATTACACTGCCTTCATTCACAAAAAAGCGGAAGTAGCCTTCTGGTTCCGCCAGCGTCAATGCGCGTTTGAGGGATGCGAGTGCTTGAACTGTATCTCCATGTGCGTGGAAAGTGAGCGCCTGCACCGTTAGAATTTCAAGCATGCTGCCCATTCGCTTTGCGTTTTCGGCTGTCTGCAAAAGGCGTGACAATAATTTCAATGCATCCAGAATCTTATCTTCTGAAATCAGTACCCGCGCCAGTGTGATGTGCTCGAACTCGTGCAAATAACTGAGATCATCGTTAACTTTAATTCCACATTCATGCACCCACTCTTGCGCCTTGGATAATTGTCCCTGCTTGAGATAGATGCGTGCCTTCAACGTTTCAACGGGACGCGTGTTAGGAATGGGCGTGCTGATAAACAAGCGCTTGGCTTCATTGAGGAATTCAAGTGCCGCATCCAAATCTCCTTCGGACTCTTTCAAACGAGCTTGAGCAAGACTCATGCGATATGGAAATTCTACGAGGGTTGATTGCTGACCCAACTCCAGGCTTTGCTGAAAATATTGTGCGGCAGATTCATCATTGCCCATTTCGAGATGCAGCAACGCCAACCCCAAATGATGATGGGCTAAGATCTGATTCACTTCGCTGCCATACGCGGACGCATGTTGCAAAGACTGTTCATAAGTCCGCAACGCTTCGCGGAGATGTCCTTGCGCCGTAAGGATATCTGCCTTGCCTGATTCGCTGGCAATCGAAAAAATAAAATTACCCGCCTTCAGCGAACTCTCGATCCAATCGCTCATGGATTTGCAAGCCGCATCCAGATCACCGTTCGCCCAATAGGTACCGCCCAGCATCGCCGCAATCGCGCTGCCGATCTTACCGCCGCCGAGAAGAATGAGCTTCACCATGAGAGCCTCCAAAAATCTGTGATTTCCCGGACGCTACCCCCAATCCCCGCCGATTTGCATCGTTCAAACCGTCGAAAATACGCTTTTCTCTTGCCAAATCACCGGATCACCCGTCATTTTGCCGGAAATGGCCCAACTCGACAAAACCGACCGCGACCTCCTGACTCACTTGCGTACCGATGCCCGCGAGTCCGTCTCCTCGCTCGCCCGCAAGCTCGACCTCGCGCGCTCGACGGTGCAAGAACGCATCGCCCGGCTCGAACGCACGGGCGTCATCGTCGGCTACACGATCCGCAGCGGCGAAAATTTCGCCGAACGCCAAATCGCCGCCCACGTCATGATCAGCGTCGACCCCAAACTCGCCGCCAGCCTGACGGCCGATTTGAAGAAGATGCCCGAGGTGCGCTCGCTCTCGGCCATCAGCGGCACCTTCGACATGATGGCCGAAGTCGCCGCCGAAACGACCTCGCGCATCGACGCCGTGCT
>JANODZ010000234.1:0-1626 GCA_031412935.1 Anaerolineales bacterium | reverse complement strand
CCAGCTTCGAGGTCGCATGACGCGCGGCCGCTAATTCCAGCTCATCCGCGGCGATCCCATGTCCATCGTCCGCCACTTCGATCAGAATCCGACCAGCATCTACAATTGAAATCGAAATATTTTTCGCGCCGGCATCCAGCGCGTTTTCAGTTAATTCCTTCACAACCGACGCGGGGCGTTCAACCACTTCCCCCGCGGCAATTTGTGAAGAGACCTCGGAAGATAACAGACGAATGGGCATTGGCAGATTATAATCTCTGAATGCGATTCACCACTATTTTCTTCGACCTCGACGACACCCTTTATCCGTCTGAAGCGGGTTTATGGAATGCCATCAAAGAGCGCATGAATGATTTTATGCGCGAGCGTTTGAACATCCCGATCGATGAAATTCCAGCGCTGCGCGAAAAATATTATTTACAATATGGCACAACTTTGCGCGGCCTGCAAAAACATCATCAGATCAATGTGGATGATTTTCTGGCCTATGTGCATGATCTGCGCCTGGAAGAGTACCTGACTCCCGATCCGCTGCAACGCTCGATCATCGCAGCGCTCCCGACCCGCAACCTGATCTTTACCAACGCAGACATTCCCCACGCCCAAAGAGTGCTGAGCGCGCTCAACCTGCGTGATCTCTTCCCGACCATTATCGATGTAACCAGCGTGACACCCTATTGCAAGCCGATGCCAGAATCATTTACACTTGCCATGAAACTCGCCGGTGAAAGTGACCCCGCCCGTTGCGTCATGATCGATGATCTCAAACGCACCACGCGCGCCGCAATGGAAGTGGGAATGTTCAGCATTTTATTCGGCCAAACCGCCCTGAACGGCGACGCCAACGCAAGCCTTTCAGACTGGAGTGAGTTGATCAATATTTTGGAGGCACAATAAAACAACGGCTCACGCGCTTATATTATTTTCGTTAATAGACCTCGTGCGAAAGTCCAAGTAGGTCAGGCTTGCAGCCTGACAATTATTGATGACATGAGTTTTGGCGGGTTGAAAACCCGCTCTACAAATACTTATGCAAGAGGTCTACTATCAGCAAAATTTTATTTATACGGAATCACATGAAATATCTGCAATTCTTGATAAGAATCTGTTAAACAGCAGCCTGGGTTTCTTATACAAATCGTACAAAGGATTCAGCAAACGTTAATCCATAAATGGTATCTTTTATGAAGGTTCAGTAAAAATTGGAGGTTTTTGTGAATTACACGAATAAAATTTTAAAGAATATTTTGGCCATATTGGTTGTGATCGTGCTGGTACTCGGCTCGTTCGCAGGCGGATTTGTAACCGGTCACCTCGCGCCTTTTTCAGGCTTGCCCAGCATTCTTGGCTTGCAAAATCCGATTCCGTCTGCACCCCCGACCCGGTCACCTGAACAATTAGCCGCCACACCCGCAGAATTTCAGGCTCTCTTCTCACCTTTTTGGGAAGCGTGGTCACTCGTCCACAAGAATTTTGTAGATCAACCTCTGGATGACGTGGCGCTCATGCGCGGCGCGATCAGCGGGATGATGCAAGCCCTCGGCGACAAACATTCAACCTACATGGACCCAAAAAATTTCGCGGATGCGAATGCAGATCTTTCCGGCGAATATGAAGGAATTGGCG
>JANODZ010000233.1:0-4720 GCA_031412935.1 Anaerolineales bacterium | reverse complement strand
CAGCAGTAAACCGACCCACGAAAAAACCACGTTTCTGCGAAATATGCTCTGCTTTCGTTGTTGTAATGCATAGAGTAATTCAGCCTGTGATTTTTTCTCGTTTATAACTTTTTTGAAAAGATTCACTGGGGCATTCCTCCGGTAAAAAAAAGGAAGCGGCATTTTGCCGCTTCCCTTGATTCGCTGATTGTTATTTACTCACTTGTGTCAGGTCTATCGAAAACCAGTTGATTGAAAGCGCCGCGAGGCGGCCGTCAGCGTGCATGGCGGTATAGAGCTTGTCTACTTCAGCGCGTAAAGTGTCGGTCGGCAGGGTTGAGGCTTTATCAAAAGCCGCCGCAAGAATTTCGCTGAAAACGGGTTCGCCAAGCTGCATGACGGGCAAGCCTGCGGCGATGTTTTCATTTACAACTGTCACAGAGGTCACGTAACCGGCAAAGTCTTCACGACCCGCGGCGATAGCCTGTGCACATTCCTGATCGGTTGCGAGCGGAACCACGGTTATGCCTGCGGGAGCTGACGTAAAGACGGGAGTGCCGGCGCCGAGATCGCCTCCGTTGAGCCATGTCTCGTAGGTTGTGGATGCGCCGGCGCATAATGCTTTTCCGGCGAGATCATCAAGTGATGCAAGCCCTGAATCTTTGCCAACCGCCACAACGGCCGGTGTGCCGTAATACGGAACGCTGAAATCCAGTACTGATTGACGTTCGGGCGTAATGGTCATCGAGCCAACGCTTACATCCCATTTGTCTGCCCAGGCGCCGGCGGTGATCACATCCCAATCTGGCGTGGCAAAACAGGTTTCGACGCCAAGGGCATCACCAATGGCGGAGCCCGCGTCCACATCAAAGCCCTGCATTTCAGATGTAGTCAGCGCATCTGATGGGCATTTGGTATCGGCAGGGCGTGCGCCCTCGGTATTCAAGGATGACTGCGGGGCATAGTTTGGATCAGTTGAAACGAGGATGTACCCGCGCTCTTTGATTGCGCCGAGCAGGTCCGTGGCTGTTGATGCGCCACCGCCGCATGCAGAAAGCACCAAAGACGCCAGAACAAATAGACTTGCCAGGGTAAATAGTTTTTTCATTTTCTCCTCCAAGAGAAATCATGGGATTGGCAATCGTGTAAATTGCCCCAGGGTGAGGCTCATCCTGTGCCCTTAAGCATAGACCATTATTTGCATTTTTGCAAGGACAATAGTCTTAAATTCACAATGGTACAATTGCTCATCATCAAATAAATGGAGGCAGGTCATGGCGATCTTTCCCAGTGAAGAATGGTTAAACGGGCTGGAGCAGAAAATTAATTCAGATCAACACTATGCGGATGTGGCAAAAACCTGGGAAGGGGACTTGTTCTTTCGCATCGAGGCGGATGGAAACCTCAAAGAGGATCTCACGTTCTATCTGGACCTGTGGCATGGCCGCTGTCGAAAATCAGTTTACAAACCTGAGGCATCAGCCTACCCAAACCCGGCTTTCAAGTTGACTGCATCCTACAATAATATAACGGCGATATTAACCGGCAAAATGAATCCGATGACAGCCATGATGACCATGAAGCTCAAAGTACAAGGCAGTATGGGCTACATGATGCGTAATGTGCCAGTCGTGCTGGATTTTGTGCGTGTGGCAAATGATGCGACGACGGAAATTCTTTAATAGGTTGAAAGTTACAGGTTGGCAAGTTGAATGTTTAACCTGTAACCTTCAACTTGCCAACCTTCAAACCTGAAACCCGATGCAACCCATCCTTAAAATAAACCTAACCACTGGCAAAACAGAAGAATTTATCATTCCAACAGAATGGGAACGAGATTTTGTCGGCGGCGCAACGCTGGCGGCGCGTATTCTGTATCCCTATCTCACACAGGAACTTGATCCGCTTTCGCCTGAAGCGCCTTTGCTTTTTATGAATGGACCGCTCAGCGGAACCTCTGGTCCCACCACCGGCCGCTTTGTGATTTGTGGAAAAGGTCCCGCGACAAACTTATGGGCAGAATCCAACATCGGCGGATTCTGGGGGCCGGAACTTCGCAAAGCCGGCTATGACGGTTTGTGGATCACAGGAAAATCTCCAAGCCCCGTATATCTTTGGGTCGCAGGAGACAGGCTCGAGATTAAGAGCGCCGCGTATTTGTGGGGCAAAGATACTTATGAGACGCAGGAGCTGGTCAAACACGAAGTTGGAGTCAAAGGTGCGCACGTTTGCGTCATTGGTCAGGCGGGAGAGAATCAATCTTTGATGGCTTCGATCATGTGCGATCATGGACGTTTTGCGGCGCGGACAGGCATTGGCGCAATAATGGGTTCGAAGAATCTAAAAGCTGTCGCAGTTCATGGTCAAAAACCAGTTCCCGTTTTTGATATGACTAAATATATGCCGCTGCGCTCAGAAGCCAACCGCGCTTTGAAGCAGGATAACGGTTCGAAAATTATTCATGAAATAGGTACGGCGGGTGTTGCAAATTATGCCGAGTATCTCGGCGCGATGCCATCAAAGTATTTTAGTCAAGGCTCATTCCCCGAAGTGGATAAAATTTCAGGCGCGCGTATGACCGAAACGATTTTAGTCGGGTCGAGCGCCTGCCAGGCTTGCGTGATCGCCTGCGGGCGCGTGGTGAAACTGGAGGATGGCAATAAACGCAAAGGTCCTGAGTATGAGACCGTTGTTTCGTTTGGACCCAACCTTTTGAATGATGATTTGAATGCGATCGTGCGCATGGGTGAATTGTGCGACCGTTACGGCATGGATACGATCAGCGCGGGCAATGTGATCGGCCTGGCTTTTATGTTGTACGAAAAAGGAATCCTCACCCAAAAAGACACCGGCGGACTTGACCTTATCTGGGGCGACGTGAACGTGATCGAGAAAATGGTGCACATGTTGGGCAGCCGTGAAGGCGTTGGTGATCTGATGGCGCAAGGCTCGCGATCCTTCGCGGCGCATTTTGGCGCGGAAGAAGAAGCGGTGCAAGTCAATGGACTTGAAGTTGCCTGCCATGATCCGCGCGGTGTTTCGGGCATGGCGCTGGTGTATGCCACCAGTCCGCGCGGAGCTTGTCACAATCAATCCGATTATTTTCTAGTCGATTGGGGTCAATCTGAATCGAGCATTGGCATTGATTTTATCGATCGTCATGCGCAGGCAGAGAAAGCCGCCAACGTAGCCAAACATCAAGATTGGCGCACCGTCTACAACTCACTGGTGGTTTGCCTCTTCGCCAATGTCAACCCTGATAAAATGACAGCGTTGATCAATGCCGCCTGCGGACTTAATTTTTCTGTGGGAGACATGATGCGTTTCGGCGAACGCGGCTGGAATATCAAACGTGCCATCAACAACCGCATGGGTCTGACTGCCGCGAATGATAAATTACCAAAGGCATTGCTTGAACCTTACAAAGAAGGCGGTGCGGTTGGATTTACCCCCGATTTGCCCGCCATGCTCAACGCGTATTACGAGTCGCGCGGCTGGGACTTGGAAACTGGTAAGCCATCAAAAGCGAAGTTGATTGAGTTGGGCTTGGATGATATCGCTGAAGATCTTTGGAAATGATGCATGGTGACGTTCGGGGTCGCCCCTTTATTTTGGAGAAAAAATGAAACTCGTAACCGTCACGCAGATGCGTGAAATTGAGAAAGAAGCTGACGCGAACGGATTATCTTACGCCGAGATGATGGAAAATGCAGGCCGCGGACTTGCGGAAATAGTTAATGAAGTTTCACCGGCGGACGAATGGGAGAATGTAGTGGGTCTGGTGGGTGCAGGAAATAATGGCGGCGATACACTCATCGCGCTGACTCATCTGGCGCAGGATGGCTGGCATGCGTCCGCGTATGTGGTCAAGCGCAAGAAGATAGACGAACTGGTGACTCGTTTGATTAATGCGGGGGGCGAGGTGAGCTTTGCGGAAAAAGATAATGATTATTTCGCGCTGACAACCCACCTTGAATCTGCCGACATTATATTGGATGGCCTGCTTGGCACTGGCATCAAACTTCCGCTCAAAGTTGAAATTTCCAGCGTGCTTGAACAATCCCATTTGATCATGGCAGGTATGGATGAAAGACCTTACATCATTGCCGTGGATTGTCCCTCCGGAGTCGATTGTGATTCTGGAGAGGCCGCGCTGGCGTGTATCGCAGCGGATTTGACCGTAGGCATGGCGGCCATCAAACAAGGATTACTAAAATTGCCTGCCTTTGAATTTGTGGGACACTTGGCGCTTGTGAACCTTGGCTTGCCCGGTCCTTTAACTTCATACAATGAATTAAAAATCGAAGTAGCCGATCATGATTTGGTGGCGGTTCTTCTGCCTGAGCGTAAACTCGATTCTCACAAAGGGACATTTGGTACCGCACTGATCGCGGCTGGCTCGCTAAATTATAGCGGCGCCGCTCTCCTGGCAGCCACTGCGGCTTATCGCGTCGGGGCTGGGTTGGTCACCGTGGCTGTGCCAGAACCTTTGCACGCCGTACTCGCGGGTCAACTGCCTGAGGCAACCTGGGTTTTGCTTCCACATGAAGCAGGTTTTATCTCAGAAAAAGCCTCTGAAATTTTATTGAACAATCTCCACCGTGCGACGGCATTTTTACTCGGACCGGGTCTCGGGAATTTTATTTCGACAAGAAAATTTGTTGAAATTGTGATTTCCACTGTAAAACTCCCCACGGTTGTAGATGCAGATGGGTTGCGTCACTTCGCGCAGATTCGAGAC
>JANODZ010000232.1:0-3831 GCA_031412935.1 Anaerolineales bacterium | reverse complement strand
CTTGCCCCTCGCACGTAATCTTTCGGAGTAAATCAAGCATGACTAAAACTGTTACCACTCGCTACGATGTTTCTAAGCACCTCAGGACTCCTGCAGAAATGGCTGCATATCTTGAGGCCTGCCTTGAGGAAGCCGACGGGGATGCCGCATTTATTGCCAAAGCGCTTGCTCGTGCCAAGGGTATGTCACAGGTCGCCAGAGATGCCGGACTGTCTCGCGAGAGCCTTTACAAGGCGCTTTCCGGTGATCGAAGTCCGGGCTTTGATACCATTCTGAAGGTCATCGGTGCGCTGGGGCTAAAGTTGCATGCCGAAGCGGCACAGCAATCGCAGTCAACGGCGTATAAGAGGACGGTTTCCAAATCACCGTATCGCCGCAAATCGCGGCCAGCGCTGAATTCCATGCCCAAACCGCAACAGGAAAATTAAAGGCGGTTACCAGACCAAGTATTCCCAACGGATGCCACTGCTCATACATGCGATGTGAGGGGCGCTCGGAATGCATGCTCAACCCGTAAAGCATGCGCGATTGGCCCACTGCGAAATCACAAATATCGATCATCTCCTGCACTTCGCCATGACCCTCAGCGCGGATCTTGCCCATTTCCACTGTGACGAGGTCGCCGAGCGGTTCTTTGAATTCGCGCAGGGCATTCGCCAGGTCACGGACGACCTCGCCCCTTTTCGGCGCTGGGAGCTGTCTCCATTTTAAGAAGGCTGTTTGCGCCGCTGTGGCAACTTTCTCATAAGAGTCAGGCGTGGCTTGAATCACTTTTGCCAGCGCTTCGCCGGTGGCTGGGTTATAGGAAACAAGTTCCTTACCTTTTGCATCCATCAACCAACCGTCCACACCCGTGGAAGCCCCGGCGTTGACTGGTTTAATATTTAGTTTTTCAAGCAATGCTTTCATGAAATTCTCCGTCGAATAAATTTTAAAGATTCTAGCACGAAAGGCAATAAACCGAATGTCAAAACGACCAACCCATATCTGGTGCGCGTTTGTGTCCTTTGTGATAAAAGGATAAAATATCCCATGAAAAGAATCGGATTAACCGGCAGCATGGGCTGGTATTCAACAAGTGGGTATTTTCGTATCATAAACGAGACAGAAAAAGGTATCGTTAACATCCTATTATGAAACATACTGTGTATTTATTCCTACTTATAGTATTGAGCGCCTGTCTCGCGACCCCAACCCGCCAGTCACCAGCGGCTATTCTAGCTCCGTTCATCATTAAATCGGCGGAGAATCCATACGCGCCTAAATCTGAAGATATCAAAATGCAAATTGGGGGTGTTCTTTTGACATCGCTTGATATCATAGAGCTGACAAATATCCTGCCCGTTCGAGTAAAATTATTTATATTGGGCTCACTGCCGCGCACGTGCAATGAGCTGCGCGTGGAGGTATTGGATCCAAATGCGCAATATCAGATTTTTATCAGCATCTACAGTTTGATCAACCTCAATATAAAATGCGAAAATGTGTTTCAGCAATTTGAAGCCGTTATTTTGCTCGGAGTATATACTGAAGGTAGATATACAATTTGGGTAAATAAAGAATTGGTGGGGGATTTTGTTTCAAATTAAGATAGGGAAGACAAGAACCGTTATGACCATTTCATTGATTTATTATCCTGATAAATGTCAACGTATGGGATAATAGATGAAGATTAATTTTAATCAGGAGCCGCTTATGTCCGACACAAATACTTCATCTCAACAATTTTCCTTTAAAGCAGAGACCAAACAACTGCTTAATATTTTAATCCATTCCTTATACAAAGAGCGTGAAGTATTCCTGCGCGAATTGCTCTCGAATGGATCCGACGCGCTAAATCGTTTACGCTTCGAGATGGTGACCAACCAAAATGTGCTTGATTCGAATGCAGAATTAAATATTCACATCAAAGCGGATAAAGACACGCGCATGCTGACGATTCATGACAGCGGCATTGGCATGACCCGCGAAGAAATGATCGAGAACCTCGGCACGATTGCGCAATCGGGGGCGCGAAAATTTTTGGATGCAACCCGGGATCAGAAAGTGGATTTTGCCCAGGTCATTGGACAGTTTGGTGTGGGATTCTATTCGGTCTTCATGGTGGCAGAATGGGTGCGGGTTACTTCACATTCCTTTAATCCGCAAGCGCAAGCAGTCAGCTGGTACGCCACGGGTGATGATAACTATCAGATCGACCGCGCAGAGATGAGCGAGCGAGGAACAAAGGTTGAGATCAAACTCAAAGAGGACGCCGCCGAATTCGCTGAAGAATTCCGGCTCAAGAACATCATCCACAAACACTCGGATTACATAGGCTTTCCAATTTATTTAGGCGATAGTAAAGATGCAGTCAACAAGCAAACCTCACTTTGGCGAACTTCGAAACAAGAAGTGACCGAGGATCAATACCGGGAATTTTATCGACAAACAACCCTCGATTTTGAAAACCCCCTAACATCGGTGCATATTGCAACCGATGCGCCTGTACAATTATATGCATTGTTGTTTATCCCCAGCAAACTGGAACGCGGAGTCTTTGCCCTGCGAAAGGAAGACGGATTAAAATTGTATTCACGCAATATTTTGATCGATGAGTACAACAAAGACCTGCTGCCAGAATATTTTCGCTTTGTGCAAGGCGTAGTTGATTCGGAAGACCTGCCGCTTAATGTCTCTCGTGAAACGGTTCAGTCCAGTGGATTGATGTCTAAACTAAAAAAGGTCTTAACCAATCAAGTGTTTAGAGAATTGGAAACGCTTGCCAAAAATGATGTTGAAAAATATAACCTGTTCTGGAATGAGTTCGGCGGTTTTATCAAACAGGGACTGGCGGGTAATTTAGAAGAGACTGGGAAACTGCAAACATTATTACGCTTCAAAACCAACCTGCATCCCGAAACCTGGACTTCGCTCGAAGAGTATACGGGGCATATGCAAGACGGACAAAAAGAGATCTATTACATCGTAGGGGATGATCCGAAATCGGTTTTACGCAGCCCACATCTCGATTACTTCCACTCGCAAGGCACGCAGGTGCTGTTGTTGACTGAACCCATGGATTCATTCATGTTGATGGGCTTACGCAAGTTTAAGGATTTTGAACTAAAGAATGTGGCTCAAACTGATGTGGACACAACCAAAAAGCCAAGGGATCTACCAGAAGCTGAAAAGATCGCCGATACTGATTTCAACACGCTCGTTGAGCGCTTCAAACAAGTTTTAGGCGAAAGCGTTACAGACGTTCGCGCCAGCAATCGTCTTTCACAATCAGTTGCGCGCCTGGCCGACCCCGAGGGAACGCTTAACCCCGAGTTACAACGTGTTTACAAATACCTTGGCAAGGAATATGAGATTCCAAAAAAAATATTAGAGTTAAACTCAGCCCACTCGATTCTGAAAAATTTATTAAAACTTAAGTCAGGCTCAGAGCTACAAACCTTGATCATCGAACAGATTTACGACAGCGCCCTGCTCGTGGAAGGCTTACATCCCGATCCATCCAGCATCGCCGCACGTGTGCAACAGATCATGCAAGCGGCGCTGGAACAGAATCAAGCGGAGTAAAAATAATTCCCGCACCAGTATTGATTTATCCTTGGAGGATTAATGTTTAAACAAGCGCATGCAATTACGGAAGAATTGATCGAATGGCGGCGTGATTTTCACATGCACCCAGAAACCGGGTTTGACGTCCAGCGTACCGCGGGGATTGTTGCGGACGAATTGGAAAAAATGGGCTATCGCGTTACGCGCGGCGTGGGTAAAACCGGCGTCGTCGCAGATATTGGCGCAGGCGGCAAGTTGGTTGCCATTCGCGCAGACATGGAT
>JANODZ010000231.1:0-3303 GCA_031412935.1 Anaerolineales bacterium | reverse complement strand
CTGAAAGTCCAAAAAGAAGCGCGATATAAGTCATGGATAATATAGCTTGACGGGTACTCATCCTTCGCATTATACTCGTCCAGTTCATTTCATCGGGGCGTGGCGCAGTCCGGCTAGCGCGCTTGCTTTGGGAGCAAGAGGTCGGAGGTTCGAATCCTCTCGCCCCGACCTTTAAGCCATAGATTCACAGAGTAATTCTTTGTGGCTCTGTGGCTTATCTCTTATGTGCTAAAATTATCACAAAGGAATTCCCATGACAAAAAAGATTGACGGCGTGATCGAAGCGGTTCGTTATAAAAATGGACTCATTATAATGGTGCGTGCCTATGAACGTCGTGGCGCAACGTTTTCTGACCTGGTTTTGTTGGAACGAAAAACCCTTCTGGAACGGCTGCAAAAGGGTCAAAAATATATAACTGGTTCACGCGAAATTTTACGCGCGAGTACATTTAAAACCGGCAAACCTGTGATCATCGTAAAACTGGACGACCGTGAGCTGCTGTCTACCTATGGGAATGCAGCCCGCGATGAACTTGAGGAAGTACCAGTTTTTTAAAAGTGAAGTTTAAATGAAGATCATTGATAAAACCCCGTTACAAGATGCAGCTGGCAATATTAATATTATTGCCCGTGTTCAGGGAACACTGAATTACGGCTTAAGTTGGTATGGTGAGTTGGAAGCCCAGAAAGCGGTCATCGCGCAATTGGATCGCTCGCTTGAAAAGGGCTTTGTTTTAATTCGTAATTTTACCCTGCCTAATAGCGAGATCATTATCCCGATCATTTTGATCGGAGCGGGGGGCATCTGGGTAATTTATGTGACGCAGGTCAAGGGGCAATTTGAAGCCAAAGGCGACCAATGGAATACCATTAGTAATGATGGAAAATCGCAGCCGGCCAGTATAAATTTAATCAGCCGTGTATCTAAATTGACAAGCGCTTTTCAAAAGTACTTGAAAATTCAAAAAGTTGATATGCCCAACCCGGTTGAGTCGGTGCTGATCACTGCAAATCCGGGCGCGCAAATTGAATCGGTGCGCCCGGTTGCACGTATCGTCAGAAGTGATGCGATCAAACAATTCGCCAGTTCGCTTTTACAGGCGCGCCCGATCTGGCGCACAGATTTTATTCACGAGCTTGCAGACCGGCTGGTTGATCCCCGTCCGCCGGCCGACTTGAGCCTGGTCAAGCCGCCGATGGTTGAGGCGGGTCAACAAAGCGTCTCGCGTGCCAAGGCAATATTTAACGCTTCTGAAGAGGTAGACCCATTCAATACGACTGATTTGGGTCTTGCAGTTGAAGAAGTTGGGTCTCAGTCATTTCAACGGAGTATGCGTGAACCGAGCCCGGCTCGTCCACGCCCAAACCCAAGACCTGCAACGGGCAGGAAAAAACTATTTGGTTTAAGTATTGCACAGCTAATGATCCTTGCGGGCATGTTCCTTTTAATGTTGTGTGTTCTGATAGGCGCAGGCGCCTTTATTTATTTCACCCTATAATCTGCATTGACAACGGTATTTCTGTCCATTATTATCCCGGCTTATAACGAAGAAAGCCGCCTGCCCCGCACGCTGGGGCAGGTCTTTGTGTTCCTTGAAAAGCAGCCCTATTCATCACAAGTCATCATCGTGGAAAATGGAAGTTCAGATCACACACTCGAACTGGCACGCGTGTTCGCAGCGCGCCATTCCAATTTGATCGTCATACACGAGGAACAACGTGGTAAAGGCAATGCCGTCAAGCGCGGCATGTTGGAAGCACGCGGAGAATACCGCTTTATTTGCGATGCAGATCTTTCGATGCCGATCGCTGAGATAAATAAATTTCTGCCCCCGCTGGTTAATGATTTTGACATCATTATCGCATCGCGTGAGGCGCGCGGAGCAATACGCTTTAACGAACCATTCTATCGTCATTGGGGCGGGCGTGCTATCAATCTCGTCATTCGTTTGATGATACTGCCCGGCTTATACGATACGCAGTGTGGTTTTAAATGTTTTCGAGCCGAAGCAGCTGAAGACCTGTTTCGCCAGCAAACCCTCATGGGTTGGTCGTTTGATATTGAACTTTTATATATTGCCCGCCGCAAACATCTGCGCATTCAGGAAATTCCCATTCAATGGTATTTCGGAAATGATAGCAAGGTCAATGCAATCCGCGATGCCTTGCGTATGATTGCTGATATCTTCCGCATTCATATCAATGCTTGGCGCGGCCGCTATGATCTTAAATCCTGATCTTTCTTATGAACAGGAACTTTGGCCCGCCTATAAATATATTGCCGGTTTGGATGAAGCCGGACGCGGCGCGCTGGCTGGGCCTGTCAGCGTGGGCGCGGTAATCCTGCCAAATGAAAACCCGCTTCTTTCCCAGACTTTGAGCGGGGTGCGTGATTCCAAACAGTTGACTCCCCGAATGCGTGACCGGCTTACACCCCGCATCAAGGAAATTGCGCTTACCTGGGGTATTGGCTTCGCCTCTGCAAATGAAATTGACTCGTTGGGAATTGTCCCAGCCACACGTCTGGCCGCAAGCCGCGCACTCGCTATGCTTTCATTCTTCCCTCATTTTTTATTAACCGATTTTCGCCTTGAACTCCCAGAGTTGGATGTTCCACAAGCCGCGCTCGTAAAGGGTGACAGACGATCTCTGAGCATCGCAGCCGCATCCATCCTTGCAAAAACCGCACGCGATGACTTCATGCGCGAACTGGATTTGAAATATCCCAGGTACGGCTTTATACGCCATAAAGGATATGGTACTTTAATTCATCGCAAGGCGATAATAAAATTAGGGTTTTCCGTGGTTCATCGGAAGACATTTAGAATAAAAAAGCAGCCTAGGTTGAAAACCTAGGCTGCTTTTTTATCACTTCTTATAAAAAATTGTGAATGTAATTCTTATTTCTTTAAAAAACCGCTTCTACCGGATAATTTGCTCTCCGGCCTGCCAGATCTCCAGGCATAATATCCCAAGCCGGCTCCACCTAATAGGAGCAAACCTCCAAGGATGCCGAAAATAGGAGATGTCCCAGAGTCATTTTGGTCATTTGCGCCTGGGTCTACAACTACATCGATTGATTGCACACCGAAAGGCACAAAGGCTTGGTCGCCGGCCAGTACATCCAGTGAGGAATTTAATTCCGTGGTTGGATTGTAATTATCAGGAATACCCACTGTTATGTTGTAATTGCCTTCAGGAAGATCCAGAAAGCAAACCCCCTGATACGCGGTCGGGTCTGCCGGAATAATCGTCTCCTGCGCGGCGGAATACTCTCCATTACTTTCGGTTACGCTGACAGCG
>JANODZ010000230.1:0-5092 GCA_031412935.1 Anaerolineales bacterium | reverse complement strand
GGCAAAATGTCCGCTATAGCGATGTGGATACCTACGGGCTGGATAAAGTTGAAAAAGTTTATCGATCTGTCAAGGGTTGGAAGGAAGATATCAGCAAAGTGAAATCATTTGATGATCTGCCGGCCAACGCACAAGGTTATGTGAAAATGATCGAAGATGCGACAGGAGTCCCGGTCAGGTGGATTGGAGTTGGCCCTGAAAGGGAAGCCACGATTCGAAGGTAGGAAACAGACTAGACAGACATCCCGCATCATCCTGCGCTTATGAAAACTGAGACCTATTTCAATATATGGGATTGAAAAAATAAATCATGGAACTTTACTTTATCCGTCACGGACAATCGATCAACAACGTAAATTGGAACAATCCAGAATATATAGAACATTCAGATCCATACCTGACTGAAATTGGCTTTGAACAGGCAGAAACTCTTGCAAGGTATCTCAAGAAAAAACAACACATAATCAATGAAAAGGCTTGGAATATTCAGAACCAGTATGGGTTTGGGTTCACTCACATTTACACCAGTTTGATGGAGCGTGCTGTTGCAACCGCCTCACCTGCCGCACGCGCCATGGAAAGTGTCCCATTCAGTGCCTGGACAGAGATCCACGAGGAAGGCGGAATTTACGCCCGCGCAGCGGATGAAAATCAAAAAGGTCTATCAGGAAAACCGCGATCGTTCTTTGAAAAGAATTTTCCCGAATTGAAATTGCCAGACAACTACGATGATTCAGGCTGGTGGAATCGTCCTTTTGAAAACGAAGAGGAGCGCCAATTCCGCGCAGATAAAGTCCTTTCAGATTTGATCGCCCGACACGGCGATATGGAAAACCAACCCGAACAACGCATTGCCCTCGTCAGCCATGGCGGCTTTTTTGTGAGGTTAATCTCTGCCATGCTTAAACTTCCCTGGCGGCAAGGCGCCGACGATATGAAATCATGGTTTCTGCTGAACAACTGCTCCATCAGCCGTTTCGATATTCGTAAAGGCGAGATTACAATTTGTTATATTAACCGCACCGACCATTTGCCCGCGCATTTAATCAGTGGGTGATAAAATATGCACGTTCAATCAATCCATTTAATCACAACGGAGGCAGTAATGAATATTTTTGTATGGATCATCTTTGGCGCAATTGCAGGTTGGATCGCAAGCATTTTCATGGGCAGGAACAAGAAAATGGGGGCAATTGCCAATATCGTCGTGGGAATTGCCGGCGCGTTCATCGGCGGGTATATTATGGAATTCTTCGGCTCAGCAGGCGTGACTGGCTTCAACCTTCCCAGCTTGTTGGTGGCGATCGTCGGTGCAGTCGCTTTGCTCTTCATCCTGGGCTTATTCAGCCGAGGCCGTTAATCCAATAATCGTAAATTCAATATCAAAGAGCCGCGCATTTCATGGGCGCGGCTCTTTGATATTCCCAGATGATTTTTATCTTTACATTAATATTTTCTAACTCTCGCAACTTCGTTTTTCATTACCACCTTCCATAAAACATTTTCTTCGATAGATTAAAATTTATAATTCTTTGTGTGCAAAGCCAATCCTGCAACCTCTTCGAAAAGAGTAACATCTAAAAACCAATTTCGCTCATTAAGGCATCGAAATTTACGGCGATTATTTTTGGTGTTTGGAAAGACTCGGTGATGATGGCTGGATCTTTCATCCCATGTCCGGTGCACACAATTACGATCCTTTTGCCTTTCGCATTCAACGTTCCTTTGCTTGATTCTGCAATCAGGCCTGCCAGCCCGGCGGCAGAGGCCGGCTCAACCCACACTCCTTCTGAAGCGAGAATCCGCTGCGCAGATAATATTTCCGCATCGGATACCGCAATGATCTTTCCATTCGATTGCTCAGCCGCTTCAAGCGCCTGCTCGCCGCGGGCTGGGTTTCCGATTCGAATAGCAGATGCGATCGTCTGCGGTTTATCAACAGGATGCCCCAGGACAAGTGGCGCCGCGCCTTCGGCTTGCACACCTAACACGCGCGGCAATCCTTTTTGATATTGATTAAAACCTGCCCAGTAGGCGGTTATATTACCAGCGTTGCCGACCGGCAGACACAACCAATCGGGTGCGCTGCTCAACACATCGCAAATTTCAAATGCGCCGGTTTTCTGTCCCTCGATCCGAAACGGATTGATCGAATTGACCAGGGCGATCGGCGTCTTTTGCGTGATCTCAACTACAAGCGTAAGCGCATCATCAAACGAACCCTGCAATTGAATGACCTCCGCTCCATAGGCAATCGCACCTGCAAGTTTCCCAGCTGCAACCTTTCCCTCAGGAATTAACACAATCGCACGCAAGCCGGCCCGCGCTGCATACGCCGCCGCAGACGCAGCCGTGTTACCCGTCGAAGCGCAAATAACATTTTTGACGCCACGACCCACCGCTTCGCTGATGGCAGCGGTCATACCACGGTCTTTGAAAGAACCTGTTGGATTCAATCCTTCATATTTGACAAATAATTCACAGCCAAATTCCCGGCTTAATCGAGGCATGGAAATTAAAGGCGTATTCCCTTCGAGTAATGAAATATTTTGTGTGTGAGCAGGCAGGTCTAGATACTGCCTGTAACGATGGATCAAGCCTTGATAGGTCATTGCAACTCCGGGAATGCCGAATATTTTATTGATTTCCAAACAATTTGAAAAATTTATTTCAGTTTGGATCTTAAGCCGCGCTTCGTAAGAATTGGGAGATTATAATGTCTGCATGATAAAAATCCGAGTCCCAGCCACAACTGCAAATTTAGGTCCAGGATTTGATTGCCTGGGTCTGGCGTTGAATATTTGGAACGAGATTTCATTTAAATCCGCTGAAAAGATCAGCTATCAAGTAACTGGAGAAGGCGCAGAAAAATTAAATAAAGGATCAAGAAATTTATTGACAAAGGCATTTACTCATGTTTTTGAAGTTTGCGGAAAAGAGCCAAAAGGGGCGGCCATTTTTGCGCACAATGAAATATTCATGAACAGCGGACTTGGTTCAAGCGCAGCCGCGATCCTTGCAGGGCTTTTCGGTGCGAATGAAATGCTCGGCAAACCAATGAATGAAAAAACTTTTACTAAAACTTGCAACTGAAATGGAAGGTCACCCCGATAATGCGGCGCCTGCATTACTGGGCGGACTGGTTGTATCGGTATTGTCTGGCAATGAGATCATTACCCGTCGATATGAAATCCCGCATCTGACGACTGTGATCGTAACACCGACGCTAGATTGGCCGACACGTGTCGCGCGGGCAGTATTACCCAAATCTGTTTCACGCAAAGATGCGATCTATAATATCGGACGGGCCGTGCTCGTAGTGGACGCACTCCAAAAAGGTGACCTGGACCTTCTGCAAAAAATAATGGATGATCGTATTCATCAACCGTATCGATTAAAACATATTTCTGGAGGAATGTCCGCCTACCAAACTGCAAAACAATTCGGAGCCGCTGCGCTATCTGGTGCGGGACCGTCGATAATTGCTTTCGTCCCGCCTGAAAATGCAGAGCAGGCCAGGACAGATATTATTATGAAATTCGAAGAACGGGGAATAATCGCCAGAAGCCTGCTGACGGAGCCAACCCTAAAAGGTGTTCATAGGATAAATTAATAATATCCATTAATTTTTTTGTTTTGTTTTCTTAGCGGCAGGTCTTGCGGACGCAGCTTTAACGGCGACTGGCTGCAACTCTATTTTTTTCACATTATACGCATCGCGCAAATTAACCGGTTTGACTCGGATGTCTCGCACCCGCAAATTGATCATTTCCACGAAAATAGAAAATCCCATTGCAAAATAGATATATCCCTTTGGAATCTCCTGCCCGAATCCATCCGCGATGAGCGTGACGCCGATCATAAGCAGGAAGCTCAACGCGAGCATCTTAACGGTCGGATGATTTTCCACAAATTTGCCGATCGGGCCTGAGGTAAAGATCATGACACCAGCAGCGACGACCACGGCAATAACCATGATCATAATATCATCAGACATGCCAACGGCTGTGATGACTGAGTCGAGTGAAAAAACAATATCCAGCAGCAATATCTGAATAATCACGCTGACGAAATTTGCCCCCACCCTTGCGGATGCATGTCCTTCCTGCCCTTCAAGCTTCTCATGAATTTCAGAAGTGCTCTTATAAATGAGGAACAAACCGCCGGCGATCAGGATAATATTGTGGCCTGAAAAACCAAATCCGAACACATGGAATAACGGCTCATCCAAACTGATGACCCAGGAAAGGGAGAGCAGCAGTAAAATACGGGAAATAACCGCAAGAGCGATCCCTGTTGTGCGGGCGCGCGATTGATCGTTGATGGGCAGCTTACCTGCCAGGATGGAAATAAAAATAATATTATCCACACCCAGTACCAGCTCGAGGACGATCAAAGTAACTAATGCGATCCATGATTCGGGGTTTAAAATCCAGCTAAAATCCAATTTGATGCTCCTGAAAAAAGATTAGACTTTATCGGTAATAGCAAAAACAACTGTTTAATCCGCAGACACTTGCACCTGGCGCCAGTGCAGGTGTTATATGGATTTTCGCAGATTTGCATTCTGAAAATATCAAATCTGCATTATCTGCTAAATCTGCGGATTATTTCCGATAATGACTCTTGAATAAAAAAGATTGAATTGATTTTACCAAAAACCAGAGGTCGCTATGCCTCCGAGGTCCACCTCATTTGATCTTAAACATCTGTGCGAACTTCATGGCCAAATTCATATCACCTGCGAGTTTCAGCTTGCCTTGCATGAAGGCTTGCATTCCGTCAATTTCACCAGTGAAGATTTTGACAATATCGGCTGAATCGGCCGACATGGTCATTTTTGGGGAGGCGTGCCTTCCCATTACAATTTCCACTTTACCATCTTTGATATCCGCGTACCATTCACCAGGCTCTGCACCTGTGAACTTGAATTGAATTGTGGCTTCCAACCCCGCGGCTTTCTCGGGGATGAACGCACTCGGCAATTTGGCCGAAGCGGCCGGGATCTACGCCGCCTTCGCCTTCGGCCTGAGGCGCCACATCCGTTTCGAGGAGGAGCTTCTCTTCCCCGAGTTCGAGGAGAAAACCGGCC
>JANODZ010000229.1:0-7208 GCA_031412935.1 Anaerolineales bacterium | reverse complement strand
GCCATGAAAATCCAGTACAGCTTTGTAGGATGGTGTGGATGCATAAAACGCGATCTGCATCCGCGCGAAAGATTCTTCTTCGGGAGATGTTGCTGCGAAAGCGGTCACTGAAATTGCAATGTCTTTTCTACTTCTTTCTTCATTCTTCAATCCTTCTTCAACAGCAGGCAATAATACTTCATTCAAATACTTTGCACTATTAAACGGGTGCGCATGGAATCCGTCGCACATTTCGCCCGCCAGTTTGGCAAGCCCTGTGTTTACGCCTGCGATATAGATCGGTATAAGTCCCCTCATCCCCTTCCCTTCTCTCAAAGCACGAGAAGGGGGCAATGGACCTGGATTAAAGAACGGCGACATTAAAGTGGCTTTGTAATATTCACCGCGGAAATTTAATTTTGTGCCGTTTTGCCAGCAATCCCAAAAAGCGCGGATGACTTGGATCTGTTCGCGCAATTTTCCTATGACAGATTCGGGCCATGGCATGCTGAACCTGCGCTCGATGTGCGCCTTGACCTGCGTGCCGAGTCCCAAAATGAATCTTCCATTTGATTGTGCCGCCAAGTCCCATGCAGTGTAGGCCAGGTTCGCGGGCGAGCGCGAAAATGAAACAGCAATGGCAGTGCCAAAGCGTAGAGTCTCTGAATGTTCAGCGATCAGCGCGCAGGGTAGAAAAGGATCGTGCTGTGTTTCCTGAGTCCATAGTGTGTCAAATCCGATCTCTTGTGCGGCTTTCGCAATGGCAGGCACATCTTTCAATGTGACAATTGGAAGGGCGGCATCCAGTTTCATGGGGTAAGTATACAGGTAAGATGTAGACACGTAAACATGTAATTGCGCCGCTGACTTTTCTTGTGTACTTATATACCTGTTTACTTTTTTACTTATCCACTTCCAACAAATAAGCCATGATCCAATTGGTTGTCGCGTTCAAGCCATCCATGTGAGCGCGCTCGTAATTGTGCGAAGCGTCAATGCCGGGGCCGATCAACGCGAGCGCCACGTCACCGCCCGCGCGCCAGAAGGCTTCGCCGTCAGAGCTATAGAATGGATACACATCTTTTTTATAGGGAATATTATATTTCTCTGCAATTGCGCGCATCTTTTTATTCAGCCCTTCGTGATACGGTCCGCCGCTATCTTTGATACACAACGTCGCATGGAATTCATCGGACTCCTGCCCTTCGCCAACAACTGCCATATCTACTGTGATCAACTCTGTCACCTCAGGTGGAATCCCAGCTGCCGCGCCGTGGCCGACCTCTTCATAATTGGATATGTGGAAGTACACACTTCGCTGCGGACTTTGACCTGCTTCTGCCATTGATCTGATCGCCGCTACGAAATTCGCCACGCAAGCCTTATCGTCGAGAAATCTCGAGCGGATGAATCCATTCGTTACTTCCACCCGCGGATCAAACGCCACACAATCGCCGATGTTGATGCCCAGCTCGCGCGTTTCTTTTTCAGAAGCTGTGCGCGCATCAAGACGCACTTCCATGTGAGCGTCATTGCGCGGAGTGTCGCTTCCTGGCGCTCCACTATAAATATGGCCCGAAGCCGTATCAATTAACACCGATCCGCGAATCTTCTTTCCTGTGGTTGTGAATACCCAAACCCCTTCGGTTTCGATGGTTGGCCATTGAATTCCGCCGATGCGGCTTAACTTCAACCGCCCATTTGATTTGATCTCCTTCACCACCGCGCCAAGTGTATCCACGTGGGCAGTGAGTGCGACAGGCGCATCTTTACTTTCCGCGCCTCGCCCTGAGCTTGACGAAGGGTTCCACTTTGCCACTAATGAGCCTTTGCGCGTTCGTGATAATTCCAATTGCTTGTATTTGGACAATTCTTTTTCCACGAATGCAATTGCAGGTTCCGCAAAGCCGGTCGGCGAGGGAATGTTGAGCAGGTCAACGAGAAAGGTCGTGAAATGGGTTTCGTTAATTTTTGGGAGATTCATGATTTTATCCAAAAAGTGAGGTTAGTAATTCGTCTCGGCTGATTTTTAAGTGATCAGAAACATCTTTAAGTATTGCGTTAAGAGTTCCAATGCGAAGCGGATTATGACGGGGAATAGTGAGGTGGTGTTCCCCGCCTTGCTGGGTCGTCAAGCGCATATGACTTCCCGTCTGGCGTGTAATTTGATAACCATATTTTATCAGGGCGTTTGCAAGATCATCGCCGCTTAAATCACGCGGGATTCTCATATTGTTACGACTTCTTCTCGAACACTGTGTAAACGAATAATGTGCGGATGTTGCCCTTCATCAAAATGACAGCGTACGGCTTCTTGAACCGCTTCTTTCAATTCATTCCATGTGTCAGCTTCCGTAAAAATGGACTCTCCCAATGCGCGAGCTGTATAGCCGCCTTCCGGCGCTTCTTCCACTAGAAAAATGATTTCATTCATCATGTTCTCCTTTCCTGCAAATCTTCAAACGCTTTTATCTTCTCGCGCCATTCGTGCGGAATATTGATCGTAATTCCATTTTTATAATCATACGTAACCATCACCACCTCGCCTTTGGCTAACTCTTTGTCTGTTTTAACATCGACGATATTCTGCGTCCAGGTCATGGATTTGTTCCCCAATTTCGAAATATGAACTCCAACTTTGATGTGTTCGCCAAAATAGATCGGTGCCAGAAAGGTGATGTGAACATCCGCCAGGATCACGCCTATTTCCATAAACGATTGATCTTTGGAAAACAACCCTAACTCGATCATATAGGCAATGCGCGCCTGCTCAAAATAGGTGAGATGCTTGGCGTTGTTAACATGTCCCTGCGGATCCAAATCACCATAGCGGACTTCGATTGGATGAAAGAATTTGAATCTATTCATGGTGAGATTATAGTCAAATAGTCCAGAGTCGAATAGCCGCCAGTTGATTCTGCGACAATCAACCAGCAACTACCTAATTACCAATTACCAATTACCAATTACCAATTACGCAATCCCTAATCACTTAATTACCCCTACTTCAATCACAAAACCGTGCCAGCCCTGCCTTGTCGTGGATTATGAATCTTCCGTCCGCATCTGTGCTGACGAGTCCCTGTTCTTTGAGAAATACCATCGTTTGATTGACACGTTTGCGTGAAGCTCCTACCAGATCAGCCAGATCCCCCTGTGTCAAAATAATGCGAATTTGCACGGCATTCGTCACTTCGCGCCCATACCGTTCTGCGAATGCAAGTAACTGACGAGCAACGCGGCCGTTTACGTCCAATGACGCGAGGGATTGAATAACCTGATCTGAGAGCCTCACTCGCGCGGATAAGATCTTTACTAGATTGCGCGCCACAGGCGGGAAGTTATCCAAAAGATAATTGAAGGTGGTTTTGTCCATCCATAACATGAGGGTATTCTCAAGAGTCAATGCACTTGCAGAGCGGCCCACGCTATCTATTAGACTCATTTCGCCGAGCAGGTCACCACTCCCCAAAATGGACAGGATCACATCCCGCCCACTTTGTTCAATATGGATCTTAACTGTGCCATGCAAAATGATGAACACAGCTTCGCCGGGTTGTTCAATTGTCATCACATTCGTGCCCGCAGTGAAGGTACGACGATGGGCGTGTTTCGCCACCCAATCCAGTTGTGTGGGTGTCAATCCCTCGAATAACTTTATATCCGAAAGAATATTACGGGTATCGTCTTTTTTTAACTCAGTCATTTTTATCATATTGTACTTCCATTCAATTGCTTGGACCCTAAAGGTTTCCATTGCGATTAAGTTCATGCTTCAACCAGGGCTTTCCCGCAAATTTCCCATCTTGTTGACCAGAAAAACCTTTAGGGTCTGTATTCAATTTAATTTCCAATCCTTCATACGCCGCGCGCGAATCCGGGAATAACTTTTGCGCGGCTGATTCTTGCGCAGCCACCAAACCGTCAGTGTAGGCCGGGTCGTGGTGAAACAGAACCAGTTCACCCGTCTCGGCGGATGCGGCGACTTCAGATGCCATCGCAGCTGTCGAGTGTCCATATCCCTGTGTGGATGGAAATCCAGCAAGCCCTCCGCGATAATGTTCTTCGCTGTACTGTGCATCGTGGATCAACACATCCGCATCGCGCGCGAATGCCACCAGCCTGCGATCCATGCCCACATAGCCTTCGGTATCCGTCGCATACACAACCGACTTGCCGCGCCATGTGATGCGATAAATATAAACTCCGCCAGGATGCGCGTACGATTTATGAATGCGGATGACAATCGCATCTTCACTTAACCTCGAGCCTGATTCAGCAAAATGGACTCCATCCTCATCCCAAACAATTACCTGTGACTCGCGCACCGACTCAATATTTTTTGTCGAAGCCATCTCACGCAAACTGAGCGGGAAAGTTTCTGCCGATTGATTGTGTTCCAAAACAAGCTTCACCGTTTCAGGTGTGCCGCCCGGACCAAAGATATGCAGGCGCGCACTGGGAATATAGGCAGGCACAAAAAATGGAAAGCCCTGCGTGTGATCGTGATGCAAGTGACTGAATAACAGTAGCAATTCAATTGGGCGCTTTTCAATCATGGCGTGTTTCGCCAACTCACGCCCCAAGGGAATGATGCCCGTGCCAGCATCCAAAATGATCGTGCGCCCGCCCGCGCGGATTTCCACACAAGCCGTGTTGCCGCCATATTTGACAGTCTCCGCGCCCGGTGTGGGATAACTTCCGCGCACACCCCAGAATTTGATTTTCAGTTCTTCGTTCATGGTAATACCTCCGTATTTGATTACGCCTTTATTATCTGTGAGATGGGATTTCCCTCAAGGAAAGTTTTCGCATGCAGGCTGGGAAATATGTCACACATAAAAATGGAGCGCGGACTTCAGTCCGCGTGTGTGTAAGGTGCGGACTGAAGTCCGCAGTCCTGTACGTTTGTTTACAAACCTTTAACACCCTGGGACCGGCAGTTCAGGTCACAGCGGTATAATCTTATCCATGCTTCCGGACTTGCAATTGAAAGATCACCTGCGGCTGAGAAAACCGCATCCATGCGGTTCTTATGAATGGACAGTGGTGCGTCTCGGCGCGGATATTGGTCTGGAATGTAAAATATGCCAGCATCGTGTCCTGCTCACCCGCCGCGAATTGACGAAACGTATGAAAGCGAATTTAACAAAGCATACAGATAATAAGGAAGAATCGAAGTAATAGGTGACCCTCACTTCAATTGATTTCAGGAGAACTTTAATATGACAGAAATCACGGCCGATACTGATCTAAAAAAGAAGATTGCTTCCCTTCGCATTGGATTGTTCACAGATACATATGCTCCGCAGGTCAACGGGGTTTCCATTTCTTTGCAACTGGTATCAGAGGGGTTGAGGCGCAGAGGTCACCAGGTTACGATTTTTGCGCCCAGGATTCCGGGCTACAAAGATGACCAACCCGGTGTGGTACGTCTTCCATCTTTGAAGTATTTGAATGACCCGCCGCTTTATGTTGCGGTGTTGGGTACGCCTCGCAGCACGTGGTCATTAACTCGAAACCATTTTGATGTCTTGCACGCGCACAGCCCATTGTCTATGGGCTTGCTGGCGTATTTCACAGCTTCAACAAAGAACCTGCCCCTTATTTATACCTATCACACCTCCATAACCGATTACACCCATTACCTCAAAGTCATCGGCGGCACAGGTGTGATTCGCCATGCGGCACGCTGGTTTAGCACAACCTCAACCAATCTCGGCGATCAGATCGTTGTACCTTCACCAAAATTTCACCGTCTGTTATTGAAGCAGAAAGTCAATAAGCCGATTCAGGTTATTCCAAATGGAATTGACCTCAGCAATTTCAAACGGGCGATTAATCCCGGTAGTTTCAGGAGCAGGCTTGGGTTAAAACCAGATGCGCCGGTTTTATTATCCGTCGGCAGAATTGACCCGGAGAAGCGTCTCGATTTCCTGATCGACGCATTTGTGGCTTTGGCAGATCGCATTCCCGAAGCGCATCTTGTTTTTGCCGGGGATGGCGGTGCGCGTAAAAAATTAGAGGAGCATGCCGCCGCTACAAAAGTAAATGATCGAATCCATTTTCTTGGCATGGTTAATCGTGCCGAGCTGCCCGACCTGTTGCATGACGCCACTGTTTTTCTTTCTGCTTCCACAACAGAAGTGCATCCTATTTCGGTGATCGAGGCGATTGCATCCGGGCTGCCTTTGGTGGCAGTGCAGGATGAAGCCTTCGAAGGCATGATCGTTGAAAACGAGAACGGTCATTTGACTCCGCTGGATGCGGGTGCATTCAGCGATGCATTGGTGAAGCTGTTAGCAGACCCTGAAAAACTTGTTCAATATGGAAAACGCTCCACTGAATTGAGCGAAAAATTTTCCATCGAAGGGCAGGTACGTTTACTTGAACAGCTATATTTAGAAGCTATTTTACAAAACTGGCGCGGAAGTTTTGTTTCGCGCATTTCCGCAAAATTGAAATTCTAAAAATATTTAACCACGAAGTGTCACAAAGTATCACAAAGGGGGTTTACAGATTTTCCTTTGTGATACTTCGTTCCTTTGTGGTTAATCTTTTTCCTGTGCTGATTTATCAGGGAGTATAATTCTCCCGCGATGCCCAAATTAGATTCACATACCACCGAATTTTTCAGCCGCAGTCCTGAGCAAACACGCCGGATCGGTGCGCGGCTGGGCGGCGAAATTAAAGCGGGTGATGTCATCTGTTTACAGGGAAACCTCGGCGCGGGGAAGACAACTTTTATGCAGGGTCTCGCTCAAGGATGGGAGTCACTGGATGCGGTTTCAAGCCCGACTTTTATTCTGGTAAATATATATCGTCGCGCAAATGTTGATCGACTTTTTCACTTAGACGCATATCGTCTTGAATCCATGGCAGAGGCCGAAGAGCTTGATCTTGATTCCATGATGGAGGAAGGCGCGTTGGTCGTTGAATGGCCTGAGCGATTAGGCGATTTGGTTCCCAGGGAACGCTTGTGGATCCACCTTGAACATAGGGCTGAGGAACAGCGCCAAATGCGTTTCAACGCATTTGGCAAACGTTATGATGATTTGCTGGATGGCATCCGTCAATCCATATTTGGAGAGGGTTAATGTTACTTGCGATTGATACATCCACTGCGCAGGTGGGTCTGGCTTTGTATAATGGGACTCAGGTATTGAGCGAGATGACATGGACGACTCGTCAGCATCACACCACTGAATTAGCGCCGGCTCTTGCTGGAT
>JANODZ010000228.1:0-3081 GCA_031412935.1 Anaerolineales bacterium | reverse complement strand
CCGTTCGTTTCTTTCCCCGTGGGCACCGGACCGAGGCAACTGACCGTTGTAGATATGGACGCAGATGGACGGCCTGAAATCGTGACGGCCAATTATGGCAGCAGCACCGTATCGGTGCTCCGGAACACGGGCGTCTCCGGTCAAATAACCTCAAATTCGTTTGCACCCAGATTTGATCTGACAGCGGGCGCAGGCGCACACGGTGTCGTGGTCGCGGATCTGGATGGCGACGGCAAGCCCGACCTCGTTGCAGCCAATCACGACGGCGCAACGCTGTCTCTCTTCCGTAACCTCGGCCAAAACGACAGACCGCGCCGAAGATATTGCGCGTTACCTTAAAGAAAATTTGAAAGAGGGCGATACCGTCCAGCCATTGGATTGGACAGGCGGTGCTTTACTTGCAATGCTGGAAACTCGCGCGCCTATTGCTACGCCTTTCGTCTTTGATTTTTATTTTTATCATGATATCTCAACCCCATACATTCAAGGTTTACGGGTAGATTTTCTAAGCGAATTGCAGGAAGCTCATCCACGCTTTATCGTTGAAATCACCGCAGGTGACAAGCCCTGGTTGTCGGGTGAAGACACTACGCGCGATTTCCCTAAACTGCGGACATTTCTGAATGAGAAATATTCCATTACAATTCAGGAGGAAGATTATGTTATTTATGAAAGGAAATAAGGCGAAGGACGAAGGGCGAAAGACGAAAGACAACGGTCAATGGACCTTCGTCCTTAGTCCTTCGTCCATTACCCGTATCACCTATCTCTATCTCGCTGTTCCTTTCATTATTTTTTGTATGGGATGGCTGCGTTTGTCCATTGCAATTCCAGTTGTCGCTGTGATTGCCTGGGTACTGTATCAACTTTTCAAACAAAACCCCGTCAACCCATTCCCCCCGAAGCAAGCGCTTTCTCAGTTCCCGTTTTACTTTTTACTCATCAGCGGCATGTGGGTGTTTCTATCCGGCGTTGGAGGATATGCTTTTCAAAACTGGGATCACCATTGGCGTAACGCAGTTTTACGAGACCTGATCACATACAGTTGGCCCGTCGTTTATTCATCTCCGGAAAGCGGACCGATCACCATGCTGGTCTATTATGTAGGTTACTGGCTTCCCGCCGCTCTCGCGGGTCGTTTACTCGGATGGGGTTTTGCGAATTTCATCCTCTTTTTATGGACCTGGCTTGGAGTTCTGCTCACAATCCTGCATTTAAATCTAAAACTTAAGACGTCTTTATTGAAGGCTGCACTCCTGCTCATCTTCTTTAGCGGCATGGATGCGCTCGGCTCGCTGTTCTTTGCAAGTGGATACCCAACCCTCTGGCCGCCAATTCAACATCTTGAGATCTGGGCGGGTAATTTGCAATACTCCGCGTTTAGTACACAGCTATTTTGGGTTTTCAATCAAGCGGTCCCTGCCTGGTTGTGTATCGCCCTCATTCTGGAGTCGGATAACTTGCCCGCCAACATGCAGGAGCAAGCCCCTGGACTTCAAATTACACAAAAGGTTTTTGTCTGGTCGCTTTGTTTCTTTTTCGCCCCGCTTGCCTCGATTGGGTTGTTTCCTTACTTGCTGGTCGAATGGATTAAGGGAACTGATTTCAAATCCCCTTTTAAAAATGTGCGCTTTGACCTTATCCTTGCCAGCGCAGTCATTGTTCTTATTTCTTATCTTTTCTTTTCATCCAATGCCGCCGCACAGGAGCGCGGATTTCAAGCGCTGGCGTTAAAAGATGTACTTGTATTCTTTCTGCTCGAAGGCGGCATCCTCTGGCTGTTGCTCGCCCCGCGTCTGTGGCGTGACCCGCGCTGGGCCATCACAGGGTTCCTGCTTTTTATCATGCCCTTCATCCAACTCGGCCATGGACGCGACTTCGTCATGCGCGCCTCGATTGCTCCATTATTCTATTTGATGATAAAGACCGCAGAGACAATTTTTCAGAAATTATCCCCTCGGATATTCCTTTTTCCTTTTTACGTTTTACTCTTTATCGGCGCATTAACACCCATCTACGAGATCAATCGGTCTGTTTACAGAACCTTTCAATATTATTTTTTGCTGGATGAAAGTCAGCACGCAAAGCCAAATCTGGAGCCTGCCAAACATCTTGAAAAGGGGGGTGCGCCTGAAGCTGGGCATCCCAACGCGATCCTGGCAGATGATATTTATACGCTGACATTTATGCAGGATAAACTCTCAAAAAACTTTATTGCCAATGTAAGACAATCGTTGTATTATCGTTTTATTTCGTCTCGTTAATTTGTGCCGCGAGACTTATGTTGCATTGCAGCAAAATATGACACTACAAATAAAGGAAAACCTTCATGCCGCAATTTACAACTCCCCCGAACCCGAAAGTTTTTTATGCCCAAGTCTGGGATCTCGTTCGCCAGATTCCACGCGGACGTGTTGCCTCGTATGGCCAGATCGCCAAAATGCTCCCGCCTCCTGCCGGCGTGGAGATCGAAACCTATGTTGCGTTTGGTCCGCTTTGGGTGGGCGGCGCAATGTCAAGCTGTCCCGAGGGTGTGCCCTGGCAGCGTGTGATCAACTCGAAGGGCGAGATCAGCGAGCGTGATGGCGCTGGCGCGCGCAGACAGCATCTTCTGCTTGAAGAGGAGGGCGTTGAGTTTAGTGATCGGGGCCGCATCTATATGAAAAAATATGAATGGAAGGGTTTGCAAGGCGATACAATACAAGAAACACTATTTTAAAGTTCGTCAGGCGTGCATTTTTGAGAATCTTTGAGATTTTACGGCTCGATTCTTTGTATAAATGTAATCCCAGCTTATTATTCAATCCTTAGTGTACGTAAAACATTCATTCGTGGGGCGGGCTTTATAATAGACTTTATGATGAATCAAGACGCTCTCCATTTAAAGAATAATTTAGAAAGAAAGCAGCGTGTACTCTTTGCCGCACTGAGCGGTTTTATAGCAGGAACAACTACCGCGTTGGTATCTAGCTTTATAAACACCTGGCTGTTCCCAGACTTGCCCCTTTATTTGGATTGGTCATCCATATTTTTTGTATGGGGTATGTGGGCTGTGTTAGGCGGGATATTAGCCGGGATAGC
>JANODZ010000227.1:0-2666 GCA_031412935.1 Anaerolineales bacterium | reverse complement strand
CGATCAGTTTGTAATTCATGTTTCTGTCCCAGCCGAGGCGGATCTTGCCTGTCAGCGGAACACGAAGTTTCTTGCTGAGTTTGGTAAAGGTGCGCGCGATCTTAAGCGGAGACTTCATCATGCCCACGCCTGCGCCGCGATCGGATACGCTTTTAGCGGGACAGCCCATGTTGATGTCAATGATGGTCGGTCCCCACTCCTGCACAAGCAAGGCGGCTTCGATGATCTTATCGGGGTTGTCGCCATAAAGTTGAAAAGTGACCGGGCGTTCCACTTCTTCAAAATGCAATTTCTTGGCTGGTTGTTTTGATTTGCTGAGTATCTTTTCCACTTGTACGAATTCGGTGTAGCTCATGGCTGAACCTAACTCGCGGCAAAGCGAACGGAACGGCCAGTCGGAATAGCCGTCCATGGGCGCGAGGATGGCGTCGCCGTAAATGGGGATGCCGCGGATGTGGAAAGTGGGTTGTTGCTTTTCGTTCATAGATGGAGAGAGTATAACAAAAAATAAGACCCTAAAGGATTTTGAAACCTTTAGGGTCTGTACTATTATGCAGGCTCTTTCTTCAACAACTCCAAATAATGTTTTCGGAACTTGGCCACCTTCGGGGCAACCACTGCCTGACAATAGGGCTGGTTCTGATTGCGCGCGAAATATTCCTGATGATAATCTTCGGCGACATAGAAATTATTGACGGCTTTCACTTCGGTAACGATGGGACTGCCCCAGATCTTCTGGGCATTCAACTCGTTGATGAGCGTTTCGGCAGTTTCTTTTTGTTCAGCAGAGTGATAGAAGATGGCAGAACGATACTGCGTGCCAGCATCCCCGCCCTGGCGGTTCATTGTGGTGGGATCGTGGATGGCGAAGAATACATTGAGCAGATCGCGGAATGAGATGATGTCCGGGTCAAATTTTATCTGAATCACCTCGGCATGACCTGTATCTCCGTTGCAGACGGCGCGATACGTTGGATTGGGCACGTGTCCATTGGAATAGCCCGAGTCAACAGAAAGCACGCCTTTCGCTTCATCGTAAACGGCTTCCAGGCACCAGAAGCATCCTCCAGCAAGTGTAGCGGTTTCAATATTGTTACTCATAATCATGTCTCCTTTTAGACGATGCTCTGTTGAAGGCCAAACCCCCGACAGAGCGGGGTTCCCGCTGATTGCGGAACTTTCTAATGACAGGATGCGCTGAGATGGAAAAATATTATTAAGAAAAGATTACAGTTTTGAATCCCCGTCCCCCCAAAACCATCAACTCGATCTGATTTCGTGAGAGAGTTTAGTTATAAAACCAAAACGGGACGCGCGCGCTGCGTTCATCCCGGTCAAAATAAATTTTGGAATTAGTTGTGTTTGATTTTTTCTACCTCATTCCTGAAAGTGTGATCAACCCGCTGCCGATGTTGATGTTCATGTCCTGCAGCCCGGGCATATGGGTATTGATGCTTTTGGAGAGGAATTGGTTAAGCCAGGCTTCTGCTTGTGAAAGCAAAATGCCGGGGAGTACCTGCTGCCCGACCTGAAGAGATTCAAGTTCTATGGTTGGGATTCCATTCGCATCCACATTAATCTTCCCGATCACCAGTGCAGAGGTTGAATCGGCGCTTCCCATGACCAATCCCCAAATTTGTATCACCCCATCGCGTAAATATACTTGAACATCTCGCAGCGGCAGGTCTGGGCTGTTCTTCATTCCCATGGAAAGCCAGGATGTGATCTCCTGTTCGGTAAGTGTGACTGTGCTTAATGAGCCGGGTTTTGGGAGCGCATTTTCAAGCGTGGTTTTTGCCTGTGCGCCTGCCAGGTCTGATGGAACGATCGGTTCACCGGGGCGGGGCGCTGCGCCTTCCATGCCGCTATTGGTATTGTTCAATGCCAGACCGATCAAGGTATCTGCGAGCAGTGTGTACTCTGGATATGTTTGGCTGACATCCGCACGCGTTTGTGCGGCAATGTCATTTGCCAGGGTTTGTGCAAAAGGTGTCGGCGTGGCAGGAATGATCAATTTTGCCATACTGGATTCAGGGTTGTTTTTTGCAATTGCATACGTAGTGGTTCCAAGCCCCAGCAGGATGACTATTGTTACGATCACGCTGCGCAGGATATTCTTAATCGGTTTGGATGCCTGCCCTGATGAGCTGGTTTCCAGGATTACGCGTCTCGGGATGGTTTGGTTTGGAGTTTGAATGCGGGCAAGTGAGATCTTTGCCTCAGTGTTGTTAGGATTGATCTTTAGCGCGCGCTGGTAGCATTCGATCTTGCGTTCTTTATCTTCTTCTATGCGCGCAAGCAGCAACCAGGCGGATTCCTCCCGCGGGTGGGATGAGATCAACTCGGAAAGATATTTTTTTGCGAGTTCGCGGTTTCCGCGCTGAAAATTGTAATCAGCCTGTTTGAGGAGTTCTTGTTTGTTCATTTGTTGTAAAAACCCTAAAGGTCTTTCCAACCTTTAGGGTTTGGTAGTTTTTCTAGAGACTTGGCTCCGGAAGTTTCTCTTCCGATTTATTGAGGACTAACTCACCGTCGTCGTTAACATCCACTCTGATCTCGTCGCCGTTCACGAATTCACCGGCCAGCACACGATCTGATAGTGGATCTTCCACTTTTTGCTGAATGACACGGCGTAAGGGACGCGCTCCAAATTCAGTGTCGTAGCC
>JANODZ010000226.1:0-5241 GCA_031412935.1 Anaerolineales bacterium | reverse complement strand
GCGCGCAGTGGCTTGCAGACTGTGGTGAACACCGTGGTGAATGGTGAGCCGCGAGATGCGAAACAAGAAAAAGGGATGACGGGTGTCCGGCACTGGATGGAGCAGTATCGGGTGTGGCTTTTCGGAAGTGAAAACGGATTTGATGTGATCTGTGATAAGCCAATGACAAATACGCTTCAAGAAGCTGAAGCATTGCATTTAAAAGTACAAGAGTCCGGCTTGATATTTTGTTTAACCCACAATTACACAGGCTACCCCATGATTCGTCAGGCAAAGGCAATGGTTGACGACGGGCAAATTGGAACGATCCGTTTAATTCAGGTCGAATATGTTCAGGGCGGCAAGGCTGATGAAAACAAATCCATTCCCGCCGACGCCCTGCCCTGGCGATATGATCCGCTGCGCGGCGGACCGTCGCTTGTAATGGGAGACATCGGAACCCATGCTCATAATCTCATTCGTTTTATTACCAGTCTTGAGGTTGCAGAAGTGGCTGCTGAAGCGGGAAGCATCGTGCCTAACAGAGTGATCCATGATTTTGCCGGAGCATTGCTTCGATTCGAAAATGGCGCGCGCGGAAGTTTTTGGGTCACTCAAGCTGCAGCCGGCGTAGAAAATTGCCTGCGAATGCGGATCTCCGGCACGAACGGCAGTTTGGAATGGATGCAGGAGTTCCCACAAGCCTTAACCTATAAACCCCTTCATGGACCTTCTCAAAACAGAACGCCAAATGGTGCGGGAACCCTGCCTTTTGCGGCACGATCCAGCCGCATAGTCGCCGGCCATCCCGAAGGATTTCATGAAGGATTTGCGAATCTATATTCGGATGCGGCAGAGGCGATAAGCGCCCGCAGGTCTGGAAAGAAAGCAAATCCATTGGCGCTTCATTTTCCAAATTCCTGGGATGGATTGATGGGTGTGCGATTTGTGAACAGTGTAATTGAATCAAGTAATGCAAACGGCAAATGGATAAAATGCTAACCAATCGTGGAAATCGTGTTTACCATAATGTCCTGGATGAACTACAGCAGCGAATTCTTCAAGGCGATTGGCTGCCGGGTGAGCGTATGCCCAGCATTGCAAAACTTGCAAAAGAATTACATGTAGGCGCCGGGTCCATGCGTGAAGCATTGCGCTCGTTGCAATCCATCGGCTTGGTCAAAATTGAACACGGGAGCGGCGTTTATGTTATGAGCACCCGCCCATCCACCGAATTTGCCAGTCACTTTCAAAATTTAGGCGATGGTTTGGTACTGGCATTGGCTGAAACACGCCGGATTTTGGAACCGGAATTGGCATCCCTGGCGGCCGAACGCGGCACAGACAGCGAGCTAAACGAGATCGGAAAATTGGCCCGGCAAATGGAAGATGAAGAAAAACACGGGCATGATTTTGCCGAGCTGGATGTTTTATTCCATCGTCAGATCGCTCACGCCGCGCACAATCCTGTTCTCTATCAAACCATCGAAAGCGTCAGCGATTTGTTACTTGAGAGTCGGCGGGCAATTCTATTAAACCCAAGCGCTTTACTACGCGCCTTGAGGTATCACATGCTCATTGCCGAGTCATTAAAAATGCGCAATGCGCCCCAGGCTCAATTATTAATGCTCGGCCATATGAATTCCATGATGGAGGAAGTTTTAGCATCAGAAGCGCAAAAAAAATCGCAGGAAAAATCACGGGCAGGGTGATCATGAATAGTAATGACGATATGAAAAGCGCCGCAACTTGACCTCATATTTGCTTGAGGAACGTACCTCGTAACAAATCTTAAATAATGTACATCGGAGAAAAAAAGTGGTAAGAAGTAAACCCGAAATCAAAATATGTAAAATTGGCTGGCGATCCCCAATTTTTATGGTCATGGCATCGCTGATAATTTCAAGTTGTCAGCCAGCGTCCACATCAACACCAATTGCAACAAGCGCTCCTGAAGCCACTGCAGAGCCGGGTGCACAACGACCCGTTCTAGTTCAGGAGGGTATCACCTTACGCAAGGTCATTGAGGTCGGCGCTGGCGGTATTCGAATTGTGCCCAACCCCGCGAATGGTGATATTTATGCCCTGGTTTCGGGATCGGGCATCTTTCGGCTAGGTGATATATCCACAACAACCACACGTGACGAGGTTGCCTCGATCACAGAAATCAAAGGCTCACCCACTGGCATCGCTTTTGGCGCGGATGGCGCTTTGTATGCAGTTGTAAATACTATAGTGGATAAGATAAAGACGAAGGTGGTGGTTCGCAAAGGTGTGCCGAATGACAAAGGACGATTTACCTGGGAAACCCTGGCATCCTCCGAACCCTATCCATTAAGTAATACTTATTATGACCATTTGTACAATGGCATCGTCGTCAGTCCGGATGGCCAATGGATTTATATCAACGGCGGTTCGCGGACTGAGCATGGTGAAGTGGAAGATAACAGGGGCGCGTTCCCAGACACCCGTGAAGTTGCCATGACCTCAAAAATTCTGCGCATCTCCACCCGCGCTTCTGAATTGGTATTACCGAATGACGAGGCGGCTCTCACGGAACTAGGGGTAATTTTTGCGCGAGGCACACGCAATGCTTACGATTTGGCATTCGCACCTAACGGAGATCTTTTCGCCGTAGACAATGGCCCCGATGCTGACTTTCCCGATGAGCTTAATTGGATCCGCGACGGACTCCATTATGGCTTTCCATGGCGCTTTGGCACACAGGATAATCCCCAACAGTTTGCTGATTACGACCCAGCCAAAGACCTGCGTTTACAGAAGGGTTTTTATGCGAATGACAATGGTCTCTATCATAACGACCCAGGTTTTCCGCAGCCACCCAGCGCATTCACTGACCCAATCGTCAACCTTGGCCCACATGCCATGAAATATCGCGGCGCAGACGGTCTGGAATATGACGCTTATAAAAAAGGAGAAACACTCTCCACCTTTACACCGCACCGCTCTCCGTTGGGTTTGGTCTTTGTTATAGACTCAACGATGCCAGAGCAATGGCGTGGCAATGCGAATACCTTAAGCGCGTTTATTTTAAGCTGGGGCGCAGCCGGCGGTACTTTGAGTGATCAGGGTCAAGACTTAGCCCACATGCAACTGACGAAAACCGGCGACAACTATGAAGCGACAACTACTCAAGTTGCGAACGGGTTCTTGAATCCCATTGACGCGCTGTTGATCGAGAATCGATTATACGTGTTGGAATTTGCCGGCAGCGGTACGATCTGGGAGCTCACCTTTAAATAAAGTGTGCAGATGAAATATCTAAACATGACCACAACAGCCTTTTTAGATTATGCGAAGCTGTTGTGGTTAGGCGAACGTTGGTTTAGCGTCACTAAAATTATCAGGATCTAAATATGAACTCAAAGGTAGAGGGCATTTTAGATAAAAAATAAAATGAACTAGTAAAGGAGCAGCTATGCGAATTGCAGTAACAGGCGGAAATGGCGATATGGGACGCAACCTGATTCCGTATTTGATGGAGCAGGGACATTCGGTCGTAAGTATTGACCGCACGGTGCCGCCGCCTCCACAAACCCGGCCGGCGCAAATGCCATCTTACCTGGTCGCAGATGTAACCAATTTTGGCGAAGTCGTGGGAGTATTGCGCGATTGTGAAGCAGTTGTGCATCTGGCAGCCAACCGCTCCCCCTTGAATGCACCCGATGCCGTTGTATACAATGACAATACCGCAGGAAGTTACAACATCCTCAGCGCTGCATCCGCGTTGGGCATAAAGCGTGTTTGTTTGGCTTCCTCTATTAATGCCATCGGCGGCGCATTTAGCCGCGCACCCCGCTACGATTATTTTCCTGTGGACGAACAGCATCCTACTTACGCCGAAGATCCGTACAGCCTTTCCAAGTGGGTCCTCGAGCAGCAAGGCGACGCTTTTGCCCGCCGCTATGAATGGCTGAGCATTGCCAGTTTGCGCCTGCATTGGCTGTTGGATGAACGTGAAAGAGCGGTTAATATCACCGCCCAAATGGGCGATACCGCCATCCGTCATTTGTGGGCATACACAATGTTAAGCGAAGCAAGCCGCGCCTGCCTGCTTTCACTTACTGCAGATTTTATCGGGCACGAGGTTTTTTATATTACCGCGCCGCACACCGCAGCCGCGCAACCTTCAATTGAATTAGCGCGTCAGCATTATCCGCAAACCGAAATTCGCGGAGAATTTTCAGGTCAGACCAGTTTTTTTAATTGCGACAAAGCCGGGCGTATCCTCGGCTGGAAACATCAGGAGAATTAATCCATGAAAATAACAGATATTAAACCTTTACCCGTTTGGGTGGGCAGCCGCAATCAACTGGTCGTCAAAGTTGAAACAGATGAGGGGATTTACGGCCTCGGAGAATCAGGCTTAAGCGGACGCGAGCTGGCGGTTGTCGGCGCGTTGAAACACTTCCGCGAATTTTTGATCGGCAAAGACCCGATGCAAATCGGGCGCATCTGGCAGGAGTTATATCGGGGACAATATTTTGAAGGCGGACGCGTGCTGCTCGCCGCGCAAAGCGCAATTGATATTGCACTTTATGATATTGCCGGTAAAGCGCTCAACGTACCGGTTTATCAACTGCTTGGCGGCAAACATCGGGATGTGATTCCCTGTTTTGCAACTGCATCCGGCGCGGGCGCGGCTTTGATCGATGATGTCAAGTTATTGCGCAAACATGGCTGGAACGTCATCCGCACCGGACCGATGATGCTTGACCACCAGGGCGGCTTCAGCGGCGAATCGGATATTTTTGAGCCGCGTGAAAGTATTGCGATGACTGCCAAATGGCTGACAAAGGTGCGCGAAGAATGCGGCAGTGATTTTGTAATGGGCATTGACTATCATCATCGCCTGAGCATTGCAGAGACCGCATCTTTCTGCCAGCGTATGCCGATGGGCACACTTGATTTTATTGAAGAACCAATCCGCGACGAATCTCCTGAAGCCTATGAAGCTTTGCGCAAGTTGACCGACATCCCATTTGCCGTAGGTGAAGAGTTTGCCAGCAAGTGGCAGTTCCTGCCCTTCATCGAAAAGCATCTTACTGATTTTGCCCGCGTGGATCTGTGCAATGTTGGCGGCTTTACCGAGGCCATGAAAGTCGCCGGCTGGGCAGAAGCACATTACATTGACTTGATGCCGCATAATCCGCTCGGACCTGTTTGCACCGCTGCGACAATTCATCTGGCGGCGGCTGTGCCAAATTTTGCATGGCTGGAAGTGCGTGTGACTCAGACTGA
>JANODZ010000225.1:0-4407 GCA_031412935.1 Anaerolineales bacterium | reverse complement strand
CGATCGGCCACGACATCGGCGCCGCCTACGAGCGCGCGTATGCCACCGATCCGACGTCGGCGTTCGGCGGAATCATTGCGTTCAATCGGTTGTTGGATGCGGGCACGCTTCACTGGTTTTTGGATAAAGCGGATGATGACTTTCGAGATATAGTAATTAACCAGCCGATTGATCGTGTGAATGTGGATGATGATTTTGATGATTGACTCTGGTTTGGCTCTGGAGTTTGGCTCTGGAGTCGTTCAGCTTGCTGAACGAGTAAAAGAAAGTCAAACAGCTTGCTGTTTGACTCCAGAGTTAGGAGTTAAATCCCGCCGCGCACTTTCATCACCTTGCGGATTTCTTTTTCAAGTTTATCCGCTTCTTTTTCAAGTGCGGCAAGTTCCTTCAGCATTTTATCGCCAACGGATTTGTCTTCGAGCGTATTGATGTTGATGCGGACGTTATAGCTTGCGGCGGTGAGCCCGGCGCGCGCCATGGCGAAGCCGGACAGAGAGTCGCTGATGGCGTTCAGGTTGGCATCCTGCGCGCACTTCAATGCAAGCCCCATAACTTTCACCACGTGATTTGACACATGCAAGGGAATATGAGCCGCGTTGAGAGTGGCTTGAGCAATCGCCGATTTGCGGGTTATTTGTTGTTCGTCAGTTTCTTTTGGCAATTTAAAGGTGGCCATTAATACTTCAAAAGCTGCGGAGTCATCCTCTACGGCCTGAGTTAATTCACTGCGTAAACTTTCCGCCATCGCTCTGATGGCTTGCATTTCCGCTTCGACTTCGGCGTATTTCTTTTTGCCGATCGTCAGCCCCGCAACCATCGAGACGAGTCCCGCGCCCATTGCGCCGGCGTATGCCCCAGCTGAACCGCCGCCCGGAGTGGGTGTCGGGGCGGCTAATTCGTCGATAAAAGACGGAGGACGGAGGACGGAAGACGCTCGGTCTTCGGTCATTTGTCCTCCGTCTGCTGAAAAGAGTCTACTTTCAAGAATCTGCTCCTTGTCAAATTGATCCAGCTGCGTATACCAGACCGCCGCATCCACCAAAGCTTCCTGTGGAATTAATCCAACGAGTTCGCTGTGATGAATGCCAACGCCATACCGCTGCGCTTCGCGTCGAATGAATTCAACCACGCGCGCGATCGGCGTCTCGCGAAAGTTGGTCAGGTTCATCGAGACCTGCGCACGGCCATCCACTAACAGGCCGAGTCCTTTCACATAACGCAGTCCGCCCGATGAATGGCGAACCGCTTTCGCAATTTTTTTTGCGATGTCCACATCGTCGCTAGTGAGATAAATATTGAATGCCACCAGCGCATTGCGCGCCCCGATGACCGTGGCCCCGGCCTTGGGTAGTTTGCTCGGACCAAAATCGGGCTTGCGGTCTGGATTGTTTTCGATCTCAAGTTTGATGCCTTCGTACTGTCCCTTGCGGATATTTTCAAGATTGATTCGTTCGGGACGGGTCGCCGCCGCTTCATACAAGTAGACCGGGATGCTGAGCTCGCTTCCCACACGCCGGCCCAGCCTTTGCGCGATCGCAATGCACTCGTCCATCGTCACGCCGCTCAACGGCACGAACGGACAAACATCCGTTGCGCCCATGCGTGGATGCGCGCCTGTGTGCTGGTCGAGGTCGATCAATTCGGCGGCGGTCTGGATCGCGCGGTAGGCGGCCTCTTCGACACCCGCGGGGGAACCTGCAAATGTAACCACTGTGCGGTTATGGTCAAGGTCGGAGGATCGGTCGAGAAATTTTACTTCGCCGACCGATTGGATGGCGGCGACGATCTGGTCGATCACTTCGGGCCGCCGCGCGTCTGAGAAGTTGGGGATGCATTCGATGAGCTTGTTCATATTATTTCCGATTCTTGTTTTTGGATGTACGGTTGACTTCTTCTATTATAAATCACATCCACCTGCGCGGGTAGTTGTTTATGATGATCTCGTATCATCGCTCAATCGAAAATTCCCGGAATGTGATTTTTCTTCGGAGATAAAACCGATCGGGTTGAAAAATTTTATTCTGGATTTGTTGATAATCGGTTATCATAGCAACCATGCTGATTACTCGCGCATCGCGTATAAAATACAAGTTCTCCGCGGATTTCTTTCGCGAAGACGGGCATGTGATCTTTTCAGATTTAGCCTCCGCCCGCGCCTTTGCTGCCCAAGTAACCCCGCTCCACAACAGCCGCATATCCGCCGCCGACCTGTATGCATATTCTCTGCTGGATGAAGCGTATCACCTGCTGCTCAAGCATTTAATAAGGGGATTTGATATCATAAAAGGCGGCAGTCTAACTGACCTGCAGTTCCGCCTTGGCTCAAAATACGACCTGACATTAATCAAGTTTATAGATGAATTTCCACCCATGTCTGTTTATTTGGGTGATATGACAGCCGCAGATTACCTTTTATACAAAACTCTAAAAAATGTTGAAGTTGAGCATTCCGCGCGGACTGCTGCGATGCAAGAAATGTTATTAATCAATATTTCAAATAGCAACCCAGCCTTGAATCATATTAAAATCCTGTTTGACGAAACCGTAATGGAGGAGAGCGGCTACAAGGAATTTTTGCAATTCGTCACTGAGTTTTTCAATCGCCAGCCGAAAATTATGGTTGAAGGAACTGATCCTGGTCAAACCCTGACAGAATTCCTCTGGGCGCCGATCAAAGCCTCCCCCAATTCACTAGACGGACAATTGCGATTTATTGTTGATAAATGGAGTCATCTGCTTGGCGAGACCTTCTCGGTTCGTTTGCTGCGAAGCTTGGATTATTTACGGGAAGAAATTATTCGCCACGAACATAATTCCATGGGTTCACAAAAAACTGAAACCTCCCTACAGACCTTCGCCGGCAGTGAGTATGCCGAGTATGAACGCTATAGTCCGGATAAGGAATGGATGCCGCGACTTGTGTTACTCGCTAAAAACACTTATGTTTGGCTGGGTCAGCTCTCCAAACAATATCAACATGAAATAACCACGCTAGACCAGATCCCCAACGAAGAATTAGATCTGCTCGCTTCACGCGGATTCACAGGCTTGTGGCTGATCGGTCTCTGGGAACGAAGCCCCGCCTCTCAAATCATAAAACAGCGCATGGGTCAGGCAGACGCGGTCGCATCCGCTTATTCCCTGCATTCTTATGATATAGCCAATGACCTTGGCGGCTGGGACGCCTTGAATAATCTCCGCTCGCGCGCCTGGGAACGGGGCATTCGCCTTTCCGCCGACATGGTTCCTAATCATATGGGTATTGACTCAGCCTGGGTGACCGAACATCCCGATTGGTTCCTATCCTCCCCGCATGCTCCCTATCCATCCTATTCATTCAAATCTGAAAACCTCTCAAACGACCTGCGTGTGGGAATTTATCTCGAAGATCATTATTACGATAAGACCGATGCCTCGGTTGTTTTTCAACGGCGTGATCTGCAAACGGGTGACCTGCGTTATATCTACCACGGCAATGACGGCACATCCTTTCCGTGGAATGATACTGCTCAACTTGATTACACCAACCCGCATGTGCGTGAAGCGATCATCCAGGTCATCCTGCATGTCGCTCGTAATTTTCCCGTCATTCGTTTCGACGCGGCCATGACTTTGGCTAAGAAGCATATTCAGCGTTTATGGTTCCCAGAGCCGGGAGCGGGGGGCGCCATCCCGTCTCGTTCACAGTACGGGTTGACCAAACCCGAGTTTGATGAAAAAGTCCCCGAAGAATTCTGGCGCGAAGTGGTCGACCGTGTTGCCGCCGAAGTTCCCGATACGCTGCTGCTTGCCGAAGCCTTCTGGTTGATGGAAGGGTACTTCGTGCGCACATTGGGAATGCATCGCGTATATAATTCCGCTTTCATGCACATGCTGCGCGATGAAGATAACGCAAAATATCGACTGGCGATAAAGAACACGCTGGAGTTTGACCCGCAGATCTTAAAGCGCTACGTAAACTTTATGAGTAATCCTGATGAAAAAACCGCCGTTGAACAATTCGGCAATGGCGATAAATATTTTGGCATCTGTACATTGTTGGCCACATTGCCAGGCCTGCCAATGATCGGTCATGGACAAGTGGAAGGGTTTACCGAAAAGTATGGCATGGAATTCCGGAAAGCCAGATTGGATGAAACCCCAGATGATGGATTGATCCGCGGTCACTTATGGCGCATCTTCCCGCTTCTTCACCGCCGCTACCTGTTTGCCGACGTTGAGCAGTTCCTACTCTTTGACTTTTTTCCCCCCTAAAGGCGGCGTAAACGAAGAAGTCTTCGCTTATTACAACCGTTTCAACGACGAACGTGCGCTGGTCATCTATCACAATAAATTCGCGGAGACTCGCGGCTGGATTAAGAACTCAGCCGCATACATCGACAACTCATCCGGCAAAACACTGCGCCG
>JANODZ010000224.1:0-3661 GCA_031412935.1 Anaerolineales bacterium | reverse complement strand
ATCGAATATTTTATAGGGGAAAAACTGCAGGGCACTTCTCTGCAAGAGTGTATTCCGTGGATACATTTTGGATTGACTTCTGAAGATACCAACAGTCTGGGTCAGGCAATTGCATTAAACGAATCGCGAACAAATATTATTATCCCGGCACTCGATAACCTTATATCCGCTTTATCCGCTGCAACGATCCGTTCCCGTGCCATTCCCATGCTCGCACGCACACACGGACAGTTCGCGGTCCCAACCACATTGGGAAAGGAATTTGCAGTGTATATTACCCGCCTCAAAAAGACTCGAAATGATATTTCTTCTTTCCGCTTCGAGGCCAAGATGACAGGAGCCGTGGGCAACTTCAACGCTTTGCAATCCGCCGCACCCCAAGTGGATTGGATTACATTCAGCGAGAATTTTGTTTCCAGTTTTGATCTTGAACCCAACTTGCTCACAACCCAAATCCTCCCGTACGATAATTGGGTGCGTTACTTTGACCTTATTCGTTTGACCAATTCCGTTTTGATTGATTTTGCGCAAGATATCTGGCGTTATATCAGCGACGGCACACTCAAACAGGCGGTTGTAGCTGGGGAGGTGGGTTCGTCTACCATGCCGCAAAAGGTCAACCCGATTGACTTTGAAAATGCGGAAGGCAATTTGGGAATTGCCAATTCTCTTTTTATCCATTATGCGCAAAAATTGACAATTTCCCGTTTACAGCGTGATTTGTCCGATTCAACTGTCCGCCGCACGTTTGGCACGGGGTTAGGTCACAGCCTGATTGCCTGGACCAACTTCCAGCGCGGATTGAGTCGTATTGCTCCCGATGAGGAAAAACTCAAAGCGGAAATAAATGCCCATTGGGAAGTCGTCTCTGAAGGCGCACAAACCATCCTGCGTGCGGTTGGAAAATCCGATGCGTACGAATCACTCAAAGAACAAACTAGGGGACGTATCTTAACGGAAACGGAATATAAGACATGGTGCGATTCGATTGACGTGGATGAAGAAACGCGCGCGCGCTTGAAAAGTCTTTCGCCTGAAACCTATATCGGGCTTGCAATCCAATTAACAGACCGTGTGGTGAATTTATGAAGTTGGCAACATTAGTTTTGGAAGACGGGACTGTCATCGAAGGTCAAGCCTTCGGCGCGGAAACTGATACAGTATTTGAATTGGTATTCAACACCAGCATGACGGGCTATCAGGAAATTCTCACCGACCCATCCTATCGCGGACAAGGTGTCTTATTCACTGTTTCGCACATTGGCAATGTTGGCATCAATTTGGAGGATGATGAATCTGAGAAGCCTCAAGTTTCAGCGGCTGTGATTCGTTCGTTGAGTCCTGTGGTGTCGAATTGGCGCTCGACGATCCCGCTTTCCGATTGGCTGAATCTACATGGCGTGCCAGGTATCAGCGGGGTGGACACGCGCTGGCTAACTCGCAAATTGCGCGATGGTGGCACACAAAAAGCAGCGCTCTCCACCAAGGGAACCTCCGCCAACGAATTGTTGAAGATGACTCGTGAATGGCCCGGACTCGATGGTCGCGACATGGTGAAAGAAGTGACGTGCGAAGAAACATATCATTGGATGGATGATGCGGGAAGTAAATGGGTGGAGAAAAAGGATGAGGGTGGAACGCTTCGCGTGAAGGATGAAAAACTATCCATCGTCGCTTACGATTTTGGAATTAAAGAAAATATTCTGCGTCATCTTTCATCCTATGGTGCAAATGTGACTGTTGTCCCTGCGGATACAACTGCGGATGAGGTGTTAGCGATGAAACCTGATGGAGTTTTTCTTTCCAATGGTCCAGGCGACCCCGCGGGATTGCCTTACGCTGTTGAAGCGGTGAATGGATTGATCGCAAGCGGCGTTCCGATGTTTGGTATTTGTCTCGGTCATCAATTGATTGGGCGCGCGTTGGGTGCAGATACAAACCGCCTCAAATTCGGGCATCATGGCGGGAATCATCCTGTTCAACATTTGCCATCGGGTAAAGTGTTAATCACTGCACAGAATCATAATTATTGCGTCGCTGCGGGCGATTTGAATTCAAGGGAAGTTGAAATTACATATAAGAGTTTGAACGATGACTCATTGGAAGGTTTACGAATGAAAAACAAACCCATATTCAGTGTGCAGTTTCATCCTGAATCCGCGCCGGGTCCGCATGATGGGCATGATATTTTTAGCGATTTCTTCCAAATGATTGAGGGAAAACATGAGAACAAAATATAAACCATTCATTGGTGGTCTCAATACGTCCCGCGAAAAGCACGCGGAACTACTTGACCACCAGCACACGTTTCATCTTTCTTCTTTCTTCTTTCTTCCTTCATCCTTCATCATTTCCTTATGAAACGAACCGATATCCACACCATCCTCATCCCCGGCTCTGGTGCTATCGTCATCGGTCAAGCCGCAGAGTTTGATTACTCTGGCACACAAGCCGTCAAGGCATTGAAAGCCGAAGGCTATCGTGTGGTACTGGTCAACTCGAATCCTGCCACCATCATGACCGATCCTGAAATAGCGGATGCAACTTATATCGAGCCACTTACAGTCGAGTCTCTTGAAGCAATTATTGCGCAGGAAAAACCCGATGCCATGCTTCCGACTGTCGGCGGTCAAACAGGATTAAATCTTGCGTTGGCTCTCAGCGAAAATGGCGTGCTTGAAAAATATGGAGTGCAACTGATCGGCGCGAATCTTTCCGCCATCAAAGCTGCCGAAGATCGCATGTTGTTTCGTGAGACCATGCAAAAAGTCGGCATTCCAATTCCGCATGGCGGCGCGGCGTATTCGCTGGCCAAAGCTGAAGAGATCATCAAACAAACGGGCTACCCAGTTTTAGTCCGTGCTTCGTTTGCGATGGGCGGTACGGGCGCATCATGGGTTTATGAACCCGATCAACTTGCCGAAGCTGTGCGCAGTGCAATTTCTGAATCGCCAATTGGTCAGGCATGGCTTGAAGAGTCTGTCATGGGCTGGAAGGAATATGAGCTAGAAGTGATGCGCGACAAAAAAGATAATTTTGTCGTTGTGTGTTCGATTGAAAACCTTGACCCGATGGGCGTACACACGGGTGACAGTATCACCGTTGCGCCCGCGCAAACGCTTACTGATCGCGAATATCAAATTTTGCGTGACCTTGCCCATCGAGTGCTGACCGCCGTCGGCGTGGAAACGGGCGGCTCGAATGTGCAATTTGGCGTTGACCCGAAGACGGGACGCGTGGTTGTGATTGAAATGAATCCGCGTGTGAGTCGTTCGTCGGCGCTGGCATCGAAGGCAACTGGTTTTCCAATTGCAAAACTTGCCGCGCTTGTTGCTGTCGGTTACACCCTCGATGAAATTACGAATGACATCACCAAACAAACCAAGGCCGCCTTCGAGCCGTCGCTGGATTATGTCGTTGTGAAAATTCCGCGTTGGGCGTTTGAAAAATTCCCAGGCGTGGATTCAACTCTCGGCCCGCAAATGAAATCAGTGGGCGAAGCGATGGCACTCGGTCGGACATTTCCCGAAGCCTTGAACAAAGCGATTCAATCTTTGGAAATCGGCGTGGACGCACTCGACGGTTCAGGGCCTACCCGAGAGTTGGTCACTGAACCTGAAACATTCGCCACCCTAAAAATCCCCACCGCTGACAGACTCTT
>JANODZ010000223.1:0-2885 GCA_031412935.1 Anaerolineales bacterium | reverse complement strand
ACTTTGCGGCAGAAACCCATGTCGACCGTTCGATTGTAAGCCCGCAGCCTTTTATTCAGGCGAATGTGATCGGTACTTTCACCCTGCTTGAAGCGGCGCGACAGGTATGGCTGGTGGAAAAAACTTTGCCCATTGAGCAGGTGCGCTTCCATCATGTATCCACCGATGAGGTTTACGGGACGTTGAATCCCGATGACCCTGCTTTCTCCGAGACGACGCCATACGCGCCCAACTCACCCTATGCCGCTTCCAAGGCAGCCAGTGATCATTTGGCGCGTTCCTATCACCATACATATCAACTGCCGCTGACGATCTCGAATTGCTCAAATAATTATGGCCCGCGCCAGTTTCCCGAGAAATTGATCCCACTCGTTATTTTGAATGCGTTATCGGGCAAGCCATTGCCTGTTTATGGTGACGGCCAACAGATCCGTGACTGGTTGTTCGTGACCGATCATTGCGAGGCGATTTATAAGATCCTTGCTACGGGTATCGCTGGTGAGACTTATAACATTGGTGGAAATAATCAGCCTGCCAACTTAACCATCGTTGAAACGGTCTGTGATTTATTGGATGAATTACATCCCATAGGGGAATCGCGCCGAAAATTAATTAAATTTGTAACCGACCGCCCCGGACATGACCGCCGTTATGCCATGAACATCTCTAAAATTCAACGTGAGCTTGGCTGGGAGCCGCGTCACTCACTCGCCGACGGCCTGCTTGCCACAGCGAAATGGATTCTTGCCAATCCGGAATGGGTTGCCGCGATCCAGAAACAGGGCGATTATCAAACCTGGCTGACTGAAAATTATGAATCGCGGGAGAAGGCGTCATGAAGGGAATCATTCTGGCTGGCGGACGCGGCACGCGTTTGCATCCGCTGACCCTGGCGGCGAGTAAACAGCTCTTACCCGTCTACGATAAGCCGATGATCTATTATCCGCTTTCGATGTTGATGCTGGCGGGCATCCGTGAGATCCTTATTATCACCACGCCTGAAGACCTGCCGATCTTTCGCCGTTTGTTGGGAGATGGAAATCAGTGGGGTCTGAGTTTCAGCTATGTTGAACAGGATCAACCGCGCGGGCTGGCGGATGCGTTTCGGGTCGGCGCGAAATTTATCGGGAGCGATTCATCCTGCTTGATCCTGGGCGATAATATTTTCTTTGGCCAGGGTTTGTCGGATGTATTACAGCGCGCCTTCAAATTAACAGATGGCGCGTGTATCTTTGCTTATCCAGTCCGCGACCCCGAGCGTTATGGTGTGGTGGAATTTGACGACGAAGGCAATGTGCTCAGCCTTGAGGAAAAACCCGCGAAGCCAAAATCGAAGTTTGCAGTTCCAGGTATTTATTTTTACGATTCGACCGTGGTTGACCTGGCTGCGAATATGCAGCCCTCGCGGCGCGGCGAGCTGGAGATCACCGACCTGAACCGTATATATCTTGAAAGCGGAAAGCTGCGAGTTGAAGCGCTTGGCCGCGGCATAGCCTGGTTGGACGCCGGCACACACGAGTCGCTTTTGCAATCTTCGAGTTTTGTGCAGGCTATACAGGAACGCCAGGGATTAATGATCTCGTGCCCGGAGGAGATCGCTTATCATATGGGCTTCATCACAGTCGATCAATTGGGCGCGTTGGCTCTAGCCATGGCGGATAATGGATATGGCGCATATCTGAAAAGCTTGTTGAAGCAAAAATGAAGGTCGTATTGTTTGGCAAGAATGGCCAGTTAGGCCGTGAATTGCAGCCTGTGCTTGCGCCGTTCGGGCAAGTGCTGGCGCTGGGTCATCAGGACTTGATCTCCAGGATTTGTCTGCGCTGGAAACATTCATCCGTTTGCATAAACCACAGGTAATTATTAATGCTGCGGCATATGCCGATGTTGACCGCGCCGAACAGGAGCAGGAGTCGGCCTTTCAAATAAACAGCCTTGCTCCGGGATTAATGGCTGAACTGGCTTGTGAGTTTAATACACTCTTTATTCATTTTTCTACAGATTATGTTTTTGACGGCACTTTGGGCAGACCGTATGTTGAGACAAATGCTCCCAACCCTTTGAATGTATACGGCAGGAGCAAACTGGCTGGGGAGAAGGCCATTCAAAAGGCTGGTGGAGCTTATCTTATTCTGCGCACCAGTTGTGTATATAGCATGGGCGGCGACAATTTCGTGACCAAGGTTTTGGGATGGGTCAGGCAAAATGAAACCCTGCGAATTGTAGATGACCAGATCAGTAATCCCACCTGGGTTGGTGCGCTGGCTGGGATGATCTCCCAAATTCTCGCGTGTGGAAGTGGTTTTATATCCGAACACAAGGGAGTGTATCATCTGGCCGGAGATGGGTATGCCAGCCGCTATGCCTGGGCAAATGAAATCTTGAAGCTCGACCCGAAAGCCTACGAACAGATTATTAAAAATATTATTCCTGCCGCTACGTCTGATTTTCCCACGCCTGCAAAGAGACCTCTATTTTCCGCACTGAATTGCGCGAATTTCAAGGCTACCTTCGGTCTGCAATTGCCGAACTGGGCACAGGCTCTTACGCTTGCTATGAGTCGAGAGTAAGAAAAAGCGAGTTGACATCATACCCGCACTCACTTGTTGGGATGATGGTCTTTTGTGCCTGCGTTCTATTTATAAGACAATTGACTCGTTTACTTTTTATATTATTGATGTAGATGATTATTCTGAAGACAGCAAATTTGAGATGCTAGGAATGAATATCTTTATGGGAAATGGGCCATTAAAAACCCGGCCTTCTTCTTAAATGATTCCAACGGCGAGCCCCGCCGCCGAGGCCGCCCAGGTACTGCAGGCTCATGGCGTCGATCAACAGCGTGACGCCGTTCTTTGACATCTGCGTGTCGTCCTCGTTGACCA
>JANODZ010000222.1:0-3489 GCA_031412935.1 Anaerolineales bacterium | reverse complement strand
CGCACGAAGCCGTCGCCATCGACATGGGTCACCATCACCCCGATCTCATCCATGTGCGCCGCAAGCATGATCTTTTTCGGATCCTTGCTTCCTTTAGCGGGCTTCTTGCCCCTGCGGGCGATCAAATTGCCAAGCGCATCCACGCGGACTTCATCCGCCAGCGGCTTGATCTCCTTCAATATCACCTTGCGGATGGCATCTTCGTAACCGGAAGGGCTAAACGTTTCTGTGAGAGTTTTGAGTAATTGTTTCATGGGTTATTTTCCTAGAGAAAATTTTTCGCCTGCGCCAAAACTTGTGCTTTCTTTTTTTGTAAACACATGTACTTTTGACTTGCCTACTACAGTCCATTTTTCATTTAATTTTCCAACAGCGGCTGTATCTTCATCTATGCCGATCATGATCTCGCCATCGGTTAATCTGCGGCGCAGGGCGGCAACCAGTGGTTTCCCGAATAAAGGAATCGCATTAAAGTGCGGCATGACAGATGCGATCGGCATGATCCCAAAGGCGGCAGTGGAGCGAATGCCCATTGCCCGAAAATCAGGCATTTCCCTACCTAAGATCATCGCGCCGGCAGAACAGCCGGCATAAATTGCACCGCGCGCCCATGCTTTTTGCGCGGCTTGCCAAACCAGGCTGTCTTTCATGGTTCGAAATAAATAGCCTGGATCACCGCCGGAGAAATAGATGAGGTCGGCTTCTTCCACAGCCGATGCATGATTCAGATCGTTGGCAGATTTCGCGTCGATGACAGGAACCGCTTGAACGTCTGCATCGAGTCGGGTGAAATGTTCAAGTCCCATTTTCGACCAGCGCAATATACTTTTTTCACCTTCCTGTCCCGCAGCGGTGGGTAAACAAACCACGCGCGGCTTGCGTCCATCGGCGCCGCAGTTTGCGAGCAGGTAACGATCCACGTCGTCCATGACAGGAAGATATTCTCCAGAACCGAGTAATGCAATTAATCCATTCATAATTACCTGTTTACCAATCTATTGCGTGTTATATTTTTCAAAGCGGCATGTAATAAATTCAACGTGTTTTTCCAATCATCAATGCGCGAAATACTGATGGGGGAGTGGGTGTAACGATGCGGCACCGAGACTGAAACCACAGGTACGCCTGCGCGCGATTTTTGAATCGCGCCTGCATTTGTACCGCCTCCGCCGGGCTGGCGGAATTGATACTGAATTTTTTCCTTTTCAGCAGTTTCTACCAGAAAGCGCACAAGGCGCGGATCGTCGATTGTGGATGAGTTTGCCAGATAAATAGCGGGACCCAAGCCAAGCTGTGTATTGTAGGTGATATTTTCATTGCCATCATAATCGGGTAGATCACGCGCCGGTGTGGAATCAACCACAATCGCGAGGTCGGGATTAAAATGATAGCCTGCCACCTTCGCGCCGCGCAGACCGATTTCCTCTTGAACACTGAATGCCAGACATAGCTCAATATTCTTTGGCGCGTGCTTTAACAGCTCGATCAATATCGCCACACCGATGCGGTCATCGATCGACTTGGACATAATCGACGGTCCGACATGTTTGAACTTCGTTGCGAAAGTGGCGCGCTCGCCGACTTTTGCCTTGCCTTCGGGTCCGAGATCAATTCGCATTGCATCCACGCTGATGATTTGCTTGCGTTCTTCAGGCGTGGTGAGATGAATTGGTTTCGCGCCGATCACGCCGATGGCATGATCCTTGCCGACAATTATTTGTTTGCCGACCAGGTGACGCTCGTCAATACCGCCGACCGTTTCAAATTGGAAAAACCCATCCCCATCATCATTTACGATCATAAATCCCACTTCGTCCATATGGGCATCCAGTAAAACACGCAGCGGCTTCTTGCCTGCGCCTTTTTTTGTAACAAGCACGCTTCCAAGCGCGTCCACTTTTACTTCATCGGCAAATGGTTTTACTTCTTCCATGACAATACGCCGTACTTCGCCTTCATCCCCGGAGACGGACATGGCGTTACATAGTTTTTCGAGCAGTTTTATTTGTGGTGTACCAATTGAGAGCATATTGATTTACCTTATATTCGTCATTGCGTCGTCGGGGAGATCGCCCTCCTCGCAAGGACGTGCTAATCCCAGGCGATCTTATTAATAAAATCTGCTTCAAGCGAAGCGGCGAATTCAGCGAGCAATCGACCCGCGCGTTGAATATCTTTTAACGCAACCAACTCCACGGGTGTATGCATATATCTTAGTGGAATGCTCATGACCATTGTCGGGATGCCTTCAGCGGCCAATTGCAAAGCATCTGCATCGGTTGATGAGTACTGAGGGATGGCTTCATCCTTGACTGGGATTTCCACTCTTTCAGCGACCTCCTTCATTCGTTTATATAAATATGGATGAACGGTCGGCCCAACGCCAAGCGTGACACCCTTGCCGATTGGAAATGTTGAATAATCATTTGCGCCTGTGCCTTTGCCAAAGGTCACATCCAGTGCAATTGCAATCGTCGGGCGTAATTGAAAGGAGGATGTGTACGCGCCCGCAAATGTGACTTCCTCTTGAACAGACGCCAATGCCCACACATCCCAATCAGTGGACTTGGCTTGCAGTTCTTCGAGACAGATCGTGAGCGCGGCAACGGATGCGCGGTTATCGAGCGTATGGCCGCTGATGCATCCACCGGACATCTCGACTGGTTCTGTTCCAAAGGCAACTCTATCCCCGATTCGGACCCGCTTAGAGACTTCCTTAGGCGTGAGCCCGGTATCTATAAATAAATATTTCAAAGCAATCGCGGCGGCACTTTGTCCTTCGGGCATTAAATTTGGCGGGGGAAGTGCGATCACACCGTATAGTTCTTCTGCGCTTCCCGAAGCGTGGACGATAACGGGCGAACCCGGCAGGACGCGCGAGTCTACGCCGCCGATATTTGTGACATAAATAAATCCATCCACGATGCGGGTGACCATTAGACCGATTGCGTCCATGTGGGTGGCGATCAGGACGGATGGGTGCGGCGATTTAGCGGGGCGTGAACGGCTCTTCGTTTGCGTACCCCTTTTCAGCCCATGAATTGAACCGAGTTTACTTCGGCCGATCTCATCCACGAGTGGAGTCCACTTTTGTTCGATGAGATTTGCAACAGGAGCCTCATGTCCGGAAAGGCCCGCGACAGAGATGATCGATTTTAAGAAGGGCAGGATGTCAGTCATATTTAATAGGTCCTAAAGGTTAAAGAATAATGCGCTTACTTGTAAATGAAATCTTAATTATCCGCCAAACGCCGTAGGCGAAGGGCTGGGTGTATTTGATGGAGTTTGTGTGGGTGTAAAACTTGGTGTGATGGTTGGAACGGGTGTATTGGATGGAGTTACAGATGGGGTGAAAGTAGCAGTTGCTGTATTTGTGGGAGTTGAAGTTGGTGGCGCGAATCGGAGCGACAGTGCCTGCGAGGCTCCGGGCGCGACCGTGAAGGGGACCGCAGGCGAGACGAGGGTGAACGTCGTCGAGGAGAACGTCGC
>JANODZ010000221.1:0-5029 GCA_031412935.1 Anaerolineales bacterium | reverse complement strand
TGTAAGGTTTATAGACTCGTTGTCCTGTTTGTGCAGATCTCCGGCGGGGGTTTCAGCGCTATAGGGTCTTTAGCCGGTTATCATTTCATAGAGAACGACTCCCAATGAATATAGATCAGATTGGGATGTTGCTTCACCGGTCCATTGTTCGGGAGCCATGTAATCTGGAGTGCCAAGCCCTGTGCCGGAGCTGGTTAAGTGTGTTCCTTCATTTTCCTTATCTCCAAATAATTTTACAAGCCCAAAATCCGTCATCATGGGCTGGCCCTTTTGGGTCATTAATATATTTGACGGTTTTACATCGCGATTAATGATATTCCGCTCGTGGACGTATTCCAACGCTTGCGCGATGGGGATGAGCATTTGAACGGACTCTTTCCAGGGCATGGGTTTTCCCAGCCGTTCACTGAGTGTGCCACCCGACAAATAAACCATGACAATATATGGCGATCCTTCAAATTCGCCATTGTCAATCACGCTGACAATGTTGGGATGCGAAAGCCCGGCCAGCGATTTGGCTTCGCGCTCAAATCGTTTGAGCAGCATATCCATTTCATCGGGCGCAAAGGCTTCGCGCCGAATAACCTTGATCGCAACTTCGCGTTCGAGGCGTGTGTCAAGAGCCTTGTAGACGGTCGCCATACCGCCTTCTCCAAGCAATGCGAGGATTTTATAACGTCCTAAATCTTGACCGATTTGCAGCGACATGGATTTTTCCTTTTTTGAAGGCTGTTGGTATTGCCTGCCTTTGCTTATTTTATGTGTGAAAACTGGACAATTATAAGCCACATTATGAAGTCGGGTCAAAAAAGTCCCACACCTGATATGGTGATTTCCAGGGGATATCATCGGGTAAAATACAGTTTATTCAAGACCTTAAGGAGAATCGCTCGGTGAAAGTTATAAAGTTCTTATTCCGCGCTGGAATAATATTATTGATTGGGTTTGGCATCAGCTATTCATCGGCGGTGACCTTCTTTAATTACAGCAGATACGAAACAAACCTGGACCGCGCATTTCTCGTCCTGGTGCCGGCCCTCGCTATTGCATATCTATTAAATGAATTTTCTCCAGCATTTTTGAAATGGCTGGAACAAAGGCAATTTTATACTTTAATTACTTTCGGCATCATGGCGATTGTTGGAGCCTTGGCTTTTGTCCCCGCGCTTGAAAAAACACCCGCCTATTTTGGGGGTATTTTAACGATTGCGGCAATAATTTTTATTTTAATGCTGCCCGCTTTGGTATTTGTGGAGCGCAGCCGATTAGATCATTCATTCGGGCATTTTTTATTTGGATTTTTGTCAAGCCTGCTATTTACGTACGCAGCAATCGGCTTCTTGAGCGAAGTGATCAAAACTATCTTGAACATGGCTGTGTTCGCCGCCGTTTTGATTTTCGTTGGCAGTATTTGTGGATATTATTTTGCCCGCCGCGCCGCCCGCTCGATTCATACCGGCTTTTTGAGCAATCCATTAAATGTCATCCTTTGCCTCGCATTACCCCTTCTATTAACGTCACTGATCTATGCCAGCGCGCAATTTCCATCCATGTTCGTTTTGGATTATATTCGTGTGCCATCGCGTTGGTTCGGTTTGTTCGTTGCGGACGCATTGGTCGCCGGGGTTTGGAGTTTTGGTGCCCTGGAACAATTTGAAACGCGCGGATATTATCAATGGCTCAGACAGACAAAAATATTTGAATTCATAAGGGATAATCTACCAGGTGTTTACGCGAGCGGCATGTTCTTTCTGATCAACCTGATCATCACACGCGCGCTTAATCACGCGGCATTAAATATAAATACAGTGCTTTTTGAATCGGATGCAGGCCCATGGATGTCCATCCTGGGCAGCCCAGCAGGCGACGCCGTCAACCGCTCGGTGCACCCGTTGATTTTGATCACCGTCCGCCCGCTCATTCGGTTTGTTGCATTATTCACCGCGGACCAGTGGAATCTTGCGGCCATGATCGTGGTCGCGGCCATGAGCGGATTATGCGTATTCATGGCGTGGATATTCGTCAAACGTGCCGCGGGGCAGTCCACTTATGCACTTATTTTTGCGATACTGCTTGGTTCAACCGCTACGCACCTGTTCTTTGGTTCCCTGACCGATACGTATGTGTTTGGCATGACCACGCTGATATTTTTCCTGCTTCTAATTCAAGCTAAAGAGGATCGTTTCTCTATTCTGATTCCAGCAGGGCTGCTTGTTTTTGGGATCACAGTTACGAACATTGTACAAAGCGTGATCGGTTTATTTTTCAATAATTTCGGTTTCCGGCGGCTGGTGCGTTTTTGTGTTTACATCCTTACGGCAGGTATCGTGCTGACAGCCTTTGCCAGTATGGTCTATCCCGCCCGGCAGACTTTCTTTTTTGTGCCTGCTGATATTGCCTTCGAAAAAACTTTTATTAAGCCAGTCTACGAGGCGCCGGCGGAGCGCCTGCTTGAAAGGTTTAAAATAGTCAGCCGCACAATGTTACTTTATGGGGTTGTAGGTCCCCGCCCAATTGAAGTAATTGCCCACAAAGATCCCCGCCCTACGATTGATTTAAAAACCTTTGATCCGCCCAATAAATCCTATGCATCGTATAAAAGCTTTGCCAATTTTCCTCTTGTCCTCTGGCTGGTCTTGCTCGCAGGCGCATCCGTATTTTTTGTTAAAGAGTTTCGGTCTTCCCGGCATTTGCCGCTTATGCTTGGCTTACTGGGCAGCCTGGTATTTAATTTTCTTCTGCACATGAACTACGGCACGGAACTTTTTCTTTATACACCGTTCTGGACGTATTTATTAATTTTCTTTGTCGCGCTGGCATTTGCAAACCACTCAAGGAGAATATGGTTTCAAGCCGTTTTGATGGTTTTTATGTTGACACTCATGGCCAATAATTTCTGGTTCATTTTCGTCATCCTGCGTGGACTTGCGCCCTTCTATGCCGCAACCTGACCCGCCCTGCTAATTTCCCCTTTACGCAAAGTTGATGTCAAGGTATATATCAACCTATGAAGGCTTCTCCCATCCGTCACATCTTATTTGACCTTGGCGGCACGCTGATGCATTCGCGTGGAGATTGGCCGCCGGTCCTTGAGAGAGCCGATCAAGCCCTGACGGATAAATTAAGAGAACACAATATTAAGTTGGAGACAAAGATCTTTCGCGCGCGCCTGCATCAATATTACGAGCAGCGTGACAGGGATAACCAGGAAACCACCTACCACTTTGTCTTGCGCGAACTGCTCAAAGAGCTCGGATATGCCGAAGTCACAGAATCAGTCATCAGGTCCGCTTTGGATGCGATGTACTCCATCACACAAAAAAATTGGAGTCTTGAAGATGACGCCTTGCTCACCCTCCAAAAACTTAAATTAAATAATTACAACCTTGGTGTTTTCTCAAATGCAGGTGACGATCAGGATGTGCAGGAGCTTGTTGAAAATTTTGGCATTCGGTCATACCTTGATTTTGTTTTGACTTCTGCCAGGTGTTTCTATCGCAAGCCGCATCCGCGCGCTTTTGAGATTGCGCTTGCGCAATGGAGCATTTCACCCGAAGAAGCGATCATGATCGGTGACCGCCTCGAAGCGGACATCCAGGGTGCAAAAATTTTGAAAATGCAAACGATCTGGATCACGCGGCGTGCGCAAATTAATCAGGATGAAAGTACCGCGCAGCGCATCCAGCCTGATTTTAGCCTGACGCGCCTCAATCAGGTTTTGTCCACCCTTGAGCATTTCAACCTCACGCGCGGCTGATCCTTTGTAACATTTGCAGTCCTTCCTTCTCAGCGCTTATCGGATACAAATCCCTGATGCAAAATAAATATTTTCCATACCTTGCGCTTGCAATCGGAATCACCGCGCTTAGTTTTTCCGCCATGTTTGTGCGCTGGGCAGAAGCGCCCGGGCCAGTCACAGGCTTCTATCGTCTTTTTATTTCCACCATTTTTCTGACGCCGTTATTTTTTCGCCAACAAAAACAAATTGAGAATATTAATATAAAATATCTTATCTTTCCCATGCTTGCAGGTATATTTACGGCGTTTGATCTGGCAATTTGGAATTCGTCTTTAAAATTTACAACTGCGGCCAACGCCACTTTGCTTGGGAATACTGCGCCTATCTGGGTTGCGTTAGTTGCGCTATTTATTTTTCGTGAAAAATTGGGCGGTGTGTTTTGGTTTGGACTGCTCCTTGCGCTCGCAGGTGCAACCCTTGTAATCGGAAGTGACTTCGTACTTCACCCCACTCTCGGCAAGGGGGATCTGATGGCAGGTATGGCCGCGATCTTTTACGCGTCCTACCAACTCATCACCCAGCGCGGACGAAAATATATTGACCTGTTTCGTTATACGTGGCTTGTCGGGGTGAGTGCAGCCTTTGCGATGTTGATCATTAATCTTGTATTGGGCAATTCGTTGACAGGTTATTCCCTGGAAACATGGATCATCTTTTTCGCGACAGCCATCGTTTCTCAAATGGTCGGCTATCTTGCAATCACTTACGCGCTTGGGCATTTGCCCGCTTCGATTGTTTCGCCGACCCTGATCGGGCAACCTATTCTTACAGCAATTCTTGCCATTCCATTGCTGGGTGAAATTCCAACCACCATGCAATGGCTTGGCGGTGCAGTTGCTCTTGCAGGAATTTATATCGTAAATCAATCCCGCTTCGGAACACAACCGAAATCACCGAACATATCATAAATATATCCATGTGTTGTAAGCCTTTTGCTCAAGCTGCCGTCCTCGGCGGCGTTTTGCGAGTAAATCTTGCGCCGAGGACAGCGCAAGGAGCAAGGTTCATTTCTACTCGTTTTTGTACGGTAGCGAAATAAATATATCCATTTGTTGTAAGTCTCGAAAATCGCCCCAGTTCACATTCATGTATAATCGGAATACCCAACCCCAGCCTGGTGGAAGAGCACATGGAAATAAAACCTGCCGCCATTTAAATACCAGATCGTTTATAAAAAAATTATCTCAGACACCCAAAGCTCTAGTAAAATCTGCCCCATGTCCAACGACC
>JANODZ010000220.1:0-2310 GCA_031412935.1 Anaerolineales bacterium | reverse complement strand
ATCAAGGGGTCGCAACACTCCCGAAGCAATCGGCGGCTGCCACGCTTCCGCGGGTTGTGTCAAGCACAATCGTCCGGTCGAAACAATCGGCGGCTGCCACAGTTCTGCCCGCGTGTCAAGCATATATTCATGCTTGTATCTTCAGTGTATGCTGATTCTCCTTGACACTACCCTTGCGCTCGTGGCAGGCGCGGGAGTGTAGTCCACTCACACTACGCTAATAAGTGTCGTATCTTCAGTGTATCCTTGCTGCTGAAAACAATTTATTTTCCCGCGGCAATCACAACCAGCGATGCGCCAATGGGTAAGCCAAGCGCCCCGAGAAATAGAATCAACCCGACCAGGGGCGTGCCAAAATTAATGACTTGTGTGAGTAGGAATTCAGACATCGAGGATGGCTACGGTGTTGGACTTGCCAATGGAGTTAATTCGGGTGGCAGCGGAGTTTGATGCGCGAGGATCGTGGTCTTGACTACCCGTAAAACAAAGCCATCTTTGTCCGGATAGAAATCCTGATTTAGGTCTTCGATACTTTTATTGTGGTTCCCAAGTGGGGGAATATTGAGCGCGGCAAAAATTTCTTTTTCGGGTACGTGATATGTTTTTGCGACGAAGGGTATCGGCATCCATCCGCGAATCAGTTCAACATCGGTTTCCACCTGTCCGGGTTTAGGAGGGCGGTGCCCAATGAATTTCTTGTATGCATGTACAGCCCGCATCCCAAAAAAGGTACTGAAAATAATTCCAATGATGATAAGCCCAATCACAAAAGCGCGCTGCCTGGGGGTTGATTTTGAAAACATGAATTTCCTTTGAAAATTTTAACTTTATGAACTGAAAGATTACGAAGTGACTCACAAAAAATTTATATTTTTCTCCTATTCCTTCCACTCCAACTCAAAAGTGCCGATAAAAACAGTGTCGCCTTCTTCAATGCCTGCTTCACGCAGGGCATTATCCACGCCGAGTTTTTCGAGCATTTTTTGAAACCTGCGCAGGGAGCCGTCGTGTTCGAAGTAGGTCATCTTTGCCGAGCGTTCGATTGCCACACCGCTGACGCGCCAATTGCCATCCTCTGCGCGAGTGATCTTGAAAAGATTTGGGTCAACTTCCGGCCGGTAGACGGGGAGTGTCTCATCTACCACTTCGATAGGCACATCTGCCAATTTTTGATACGCGGAGATCAAGATGTCGCGCGTGTTCGTCCGCGCCATCGCGGATAAAGTGAACAATTCTATTTTTTTCTTTTTGAAACTTGCCCGAATGGCTTTCAATCGTTCCTGCACATCGGGTTGGTCAATTTTATTGAGCGCCACGATCTGCGGCTTGGCGGCAAGTTTTGGGTCAAACAGAGCAAGCTCACTGTTGATCTGACTATAGTCGGCCAGCGGATCCTCTGACAAACCATCGACCATATGAATGAGCACGCGCGTGCGTTGAATATGACGGAGGAAGTCGTGACCCAGTCCCGCGCCCTCAGCCGCGCCCCTCGATCAATCCCGGTATGTCTGCCATGACAACGGTTGTGTCATCGTCAATATTTGCCACGCCAAGGTTTGGTTCAAGCGTTGTGAATGGATAATCGCCGATCTTTGGTTTTGCATTCGTGAGCGCGGCCAGCAGTGTGGATTTACCGGCGTTGGGTAGGCCGATGATCCCAATATCAGCGATCAGCTTAAGCTCGAGGCGAATCATTTTCTCCTGATGAGGTTCCCCGCGCTCAGCAGTACGCGGCGCTTGATTGCGTGAAGTGGCATAATGCTGATTGCCAAGTCCGCCGCGCCCGCCTTTGCAGATTAATAACTGCTGGCCTGGTTTGGTGAGATCGCCCAGCAAGTCCCCAGTCTCTGCGTCGTAGAGGACTGTTCCAGGCGGGACATAAATGGTGCGGTCGTTTCCGCCGCGGCCGGATTTTTCAGAACCGCCGCCATTTCTACCATCCTCTGCCTTGAATTTCTCATTTTTTCGAAATCCTGAAAGTGTATTTAGCGTGGCTTTCACTTCAAAGATGAGGTTGCCGCCCCTGCCGCCATCACCGCCATCCGGGCCGCCAAGGGGAACAAATTTCTCACGACGGAAATGCACCATGCCGTCGCCGCCTTTGCCCGACCTTACGTGTATCGTTACATGATCTATAAACATGCTCCCATTATAACGGGTAGAAAGTAACGTGCCGATGGAAGTTACAGTTTATAGCTGTTCTAAAAAAACTTATATAAGATAATAAAGGATTACAAATCCCTGCCCAATAGCCGCAGCTCGCGTGCAGAAAACTCCGCGTCACTGAGGTGGAAAATTGATTTCTATTCG
>JANODZ010000219.1:0-3291 GCA_031412935.1 Anaerolineales bacterium | reverse complement strand
GGACGGCGGCTGGGTGCGCACGTTCACGAAGCGGTCCGCGCGGACACCGGACGACGTCCGGCGGATGAAGTTGTTCACCTCGGCCGGCGATCCGGACACCGAGCGCCTGTACAAGGACTTCGGATTCCAGGTGGTGCCGCTGTCGCAGACCGACATGGTGACGTCGTTGCAGACCGGGATGATCGAGGCGTTCTCCACGGTGCCGCTCTTTGCCCAGTTGCAGGAATCGTACAAGTCTGGGATGTCAATGCTGATCCCCAAGACTTTGCCTTTGAAATTAAATACACGCTGACCTAAGACAAGTCCCGCATGCGTGCCGCCCGAGGATGTGCCAAAAACAATCCAATCTACATTGATGTTTTGATTCATGAACTCTTCCATCGCGAAGGCATACCCCAGCGCGCCTGTCGGGCTTGATCCGCCGTAAGGTACAAGATAGGGTCTCTTTCCTGCGGCAACGGCATTGTCAAAAGTTTCCTGCAAAATGCGGTCTCTATCTTCGCGGTCTTCAACAATAACAATTTCCGCGCCAAACAGTTGGTCAAGTAATAAGTTTGCCGAAGGTTGTTTAGGCTTCTCACCTGTCAACACGAGCGTACAGTTAAAACCAAAGCGCGCCGCTGCGGCAACCGTCTGACGGCAGTGATTCGATTGGATAGCACCTGCGGAGATCAACATTTTTGCGCCTTGATCATGCGCTTCTGCAACTAGAAATTCCAATTTACGGGTTTTATTCCCACCGAAGGCAAGTCCCGTCTGGTCATCACGTTTTACGAGAATACGCGGTCCGCCGAGTGCTTTGGTCAGACGCGGGAGTTCTTCGATGGGAGTAGGAAGGTGGGCGAAATTGAGACGAGGAATGTTAGTCATCCCTATTTCCTTCCTGCGGCCTATAGTTTCCACTATTGAATTGAATAAGTTTTACCCAATCAATCAAGCCAGTTTTGGGATCGCAATATTCGTTAAAAAATTGATTCGTAAGCATATTAGCAATACCGTTCCGCCTACTAAAAAAATCATCATTATGTTTTTTCGCCTCATAACCAATTGGCCCCACAATATCAGTATAAAGATTTGGATTTTCGCTGATTAAGTACCAAAAGTTTTGTCCAACAATTTTCATATAGCCCCGCAAATATGTAGTTTTGGTTTTACCATAGCAGATCCCTAACACCGGCTGAGCGTTAAGGCTGTGTTTAGATTGTTTAAGTCGCGCAATTGCTGTTTTCAGGTCTTGCTCTAATTTATCCTGTTGCGAACTATTTCCCCAGCTTGGCCCTGATTTTATAGAAACCACATAATGCGTATTATTATTTATGAATTCCAGGTCAACACCTTGCGCTGTAGACTTATGTCCGCCGCTGGTTTGTTCAGCCACAAACATGGCAAGACCTTCAAGAAAATCCCCAAACAATTTTTCCTCTGATGAAGACAAAAAGGCACTCAAAAGATCATCTATTAATTCACTGGCAGTTGTCAGATTTTTCGCCCTAAACAAATAGGGGTTTTTAGTTAATAGTTTATCAAGTTTCAAATCAGACAAGGATTTTAATTTTCGTTGATGAAAATCCACAATGTTTTCATTTACATATTCATTTACAGATTTTAAATTTAAAGGCTTCATTTTTTGACACTCTTTCTATTTTTAGAAACTGTATACTTTGCTTTTTTCTCACCGATGACAGGCAGCTTTATTTGCTTTTCAAAAATACGTTGATTGGAAAGTTGAACATATTCAGGATTAACATCAATACCAACAAAATGCCTGCCTAACTGAAGAGCAGAAAACGCAGTTGTGCCAGAGCCAACAAAAGGGTCAAGCACAACATCGCCTGGCTTAGTGAAAAGTTTGATGAACCATACAGGCAATTCAGATGGAAAAACTGCACTATGATTCTTGTTTCCCGTTTCGGTAGCTAAATGCAATACATTGGTAGGATAAACCATATCTCTGCCCACCCAATTTGAGACGTTTTTTCCAAATCCACTTCCAGCTCGTGATTCATCTCTTGTTTTGTCTGTTTCGCTTAATTTTGCAAGGCGATCTTTTGCCCAATCGCCAACTGGAACCATGACAGTTTCCTGATACATATTAAAAGTTTTCTCTTTATTAAATTGTATTAACCTTTCCCAATTGTCTCTAAAGCGATTAGGCCATTTCCCAGGGTAGGAATTTTTTTTGTGCCATATATATTCCTCTGTCCACAACCAGCCTTGCTCACGCATTTTCAAGATGAGATCAATAACATAAGTATGCCGCTCACCATCAACTACCCTTTCCTTGATATTTAAAATAAATGTGCCTGTTGGCTTCAATACGCGCTTAAACTCAGCAGCTTTTGGTAAAAACCACTCAACGTAACAGTCAGGCTTAATACCACCATATGTTTTTGCACGTTGATCGGCATAAGGCGGGGAAGTAAAAATTAAGTCAAATGAATTGTCAGGAAAATCCTTCAGAACCTCCTCGCAATCACCTTGAGTTATTTTGTCAAACAAATCTTTTTTAGTCATAAATCAATTCTACTCCAGAGTCTGCTTCGTTTTCTCTTTCCCTCTTGACCTCATCACATCCAACATACGCGGCACGATCTCAGTGTATAGCTTATACCAAAGTTTACCCGGCGCAAAATCATGCGCGCCCAGGGTGCGAATCACTTTTCCCCCCAAGCCTTCCTTGAAACGATAGACGCCCCACATCGAGTCGCTTTCGTCAAAGACTTCGGGCGCACCCCAAAGATCATAGGTATTGCATCCATTCGTCTTTGCAAGCTTCATAGCTTCCCATTGTAAAAGATAAGTCGGCATTTTTTCACGATGAAGATCCCGCGACATGCCATAGACGTAATAAGCACGACCCGCAAACATGAAAAGGAAGATGCCAGCCACGGGAGTATTGTCCACTTCGGCGATGAGGGGGATTGATAAAGGATGAACGCTTCGCGTGAAGGACACTTGCGCCGCACGCCAGTGCAGGTGTGAAGGATGAATGTTTTGCATGAAGGTTTGCCAGACGATCATGTAATAATTTTCATCACGGATGGCAAATCCATCGCGGATGCTTGTTTCAGCGTACATTTTATAAAGCATGGGCAGATCGTCCACAGTTCCAGTGCGCACGGTGACGCCTTTTTTTTCTGCGAGGCGGACATTGTAGCGCGTTTTTGGTTTCATGCGTTCAAGCATTTCTGCTTCAGATGACGATAGATCAACAAGGACTGTATTTTGGAATTGAATTTGATCCGACGAATAGACCCAGCCCCTGCGCGTCAACTCAGACTTGGCGGCTTG
>JANODZ010000218.1:0-4174 GCA_031412935.1 Anaerolineales bacterium | reverse complement strand
CAAATCCTCTCTTACGTTGAGGGATACGAACTGCTTGCCATTGACGAGGCGCAGAATATTCCAAATATTGGAATGGCTGTAAAAATTATTGTTGACCAGAGGCCCGATATTCGCGTTATTCTAACTGGTTCATCCTCTTTTGAACTGGCTGGGCAAGTGGGAGAGCCGCTAACAGGCAGAAAACAAACACTCACCCTCTATTCATTGGCACAATCGGAGTTATTATCTTCCTACAATAAATTTGAATTAAAAGAAAAGCTGGAGGACTTCCTGGTTTATGGCGCATATCCTGAAGTTGTTCAGGCGTCCACATATAAACAAAAAGTGGATGTCATCACAGAAATATCCAATTCCTATTTAGTCAAAGACATCCTCTCTTTTGACCGTGTGAAAAACTCAAAAGTACTGCTGGATCTGCTTAAACTACTCGCCTTTCAAGTTGGCTCTGAAGTGTCGCTTTCCGAAGTTGGAACAAAAATTGGCGTGGACTACAAAACTGTCCAGCGATATTTGGACCTGCTTGAAAAAGCCTTTGTCATCGTCCGCCTTGGCGGGTTCAGTCGAAACTTGCGAAATGAAGTAACCAACAAGGCGAAATATTATTTTTTAGACAATGGTATTCGCAACTCATTGATCGCCCAATTCAACGGAATTTCACAACGGAATGATATTGGCCAGTTATGGGAGAATTTTATTTTTATTGAACGATTAAAGCACAGGGCTTATCAATCCATATATGCAAATATGTATTTCTGGCGGACGTATAATCAGCAGGAAATTGATCTCGTGGAAGATCGCGATGGAATTTTACATGGCTACGAAATAAAATGGTCTGCCTCAAAAACGCCCAACGCCCCCCAGCAGTGGGTGGAAGCCTACTCAAACTCAAGTTATGAAATTATCACGTCAGATACATATCAAAAATTTATAATGTTATAAAACTTATAGGAATCCAAAATGAACTTCACCGACTACCAAACCAAATCATGCGCCACCGCAAAATACCCTGTTATTGGGCACGGCGTCATATACCCCACTCTGGGTCTCGTCAACGAAGCCGGCGAAGTGGCGGGCAAGATCAAGAAAGTCTTCCGCGATAAAAGCGGCGAATTCTCTACTGAAACCCGCGAAGCCCTCAAAGCCGAATTGGGCGATGTGCTCTGGTATCTCGCGCAAACCTGCACCGAATTGGATATTTCCCTCGATCAAGTTGCAGAAGCCAATATAACTAAACTAATGGATAGGCTGGCACGCGGTAAGATACATGGGGATGGAGACAACCGATAATTAGTTGAAAAGTTGAAAGTTGAAGGTTTAAATGTTGAAGGTTCAAGGTTAAAAGTCAAAAGCATTCTCAAACCTTCAAACCTGTAACCTTCAAAACTGTAACCTTCAAAACTGCAACCTTCAAACCTTACAACCTGAAACCCGTTAGGAAACTCTAACCTATTTCCAACACGGAGTCACCCGGCTTTTTGGTACAATGCCTAAAGATATAGGAGATACATTATGGCTGGCATGGAAAGATTTACACAGCGGGCAAGGCGCGTACTCAGTCTCGCACATCAAGAGGCCGAACACGCCCGCCAAAATAATATTGGAACCGAACATCTTCTTCTTGGATTAATGGATGAAGAAGGCGGTGTGGCAGGCCGTGTCCTGCGCGATCTCGGCTTAACGCCCGAACGCGTGCGTGAAGTTGTGCTACGTGTTTCAAGCAGTGCAGCCAACTTCGACCCAAAGCAGGTTGAACTCGCCCCCGAAACTCAACAAGTCCTTGAATACGCGGTGGATGAAGCCCGTCGACTCGGACATCACTACATCGGCACCGAACATATCCTGCTGGCGCTCGTGCGCGTCGAATCAACTGGGATGGAAGCCCTGCGCAGACTCGGCGTCACCGCAGATCAGATCCGCAGGCAGACTCGGCGCGTGCTCAATGAAACCGCATCCCCCTCCCCGACACCTGCCGGCACGCAAGCGGGCAAAGGCGGCTCTGCAGCAGCCAATCCTAAAACCCCGCTCATCGATCAACTCGCCACCGATCTGACATCGAAGGCTGAAGAGAAAAAACTTGACCCCGTCATCGGGCGTCAAAAAGAAATTGAACGAGTTATTCAAATCCTTGCACGCCGCACCAAGAACAACCCCGCGCTCATCGGCGAACCGGGGGTTGGCAAAACCGCTATCGTGGAAGGACTCGCCCAACGCATTGTTGACGGAGATGTGCCTGCGCCATTAATGAACAAACGCGTGCTGCAACTCGATGTTGCTTCGCTCGTGGCCGGCACCATGTATCGCGGACAATTTGAAGAAAGACTCAAACGCATTATCGATGAGTTAAAACAATCAGGCGCGATCCTGTTCATTGATGAAGTCCACATGCTGGTCGGGGCGGGAGCCGCGGGTTCATCCGTCGATGCCGCAAATATCCTCAAGCCCGCTTTATCGCGCGGCGAATTACAAGTCATCGGCGCAACCACCATGGACGAATATCGCAAGTACATCGAATCTGATGCCGCGCTTGAAAGACGCTTCCAACCTGTGCAGGTGGACGAACCCTCTGAAGAAGAGACCATTCAAATCCTCAAAGGCATTCGCAGCGCCTACGAAGAACATCATCATTTGGTGATTTCAGATGAAGCGCTTGAGGCCGCCACGCATTTATCCTCGCGTTATGTCACTGAAAGATTCTTACCCGACAAAGCCATTGACCTGATCGACGAATCGTCTTCCCGCGTGCGCATGTATAAAAGTCCGGCCGCGAAACACGCCAAGGATCTCTTTGGTCAGCTGCGCCAGGCGCGCCAGAACCGTTCCCTTGCGCAGGAAGAAGGCAACTCTGAAGACATCAAGGAATGGGAAGAGCGCGAGACAGACCTCAGCTCGCAGATCGAACGTCTGCGCACAGGCTGGGACCGCGCCAACAGCCCCGTGGTTTCCGCAGAAGATATTGCCGAAGTCGTTTCGATGTGGACCGGCGTGCCGCTTATGCAGCTTGCTGAAGCAGAATCTCAACGCCTGCTCAAAATGGAAGATGAATTACGCAAAGACATCATCGGACAGGAAGATGCGATCGTTGCCATTTCGCGCGCAGTGCGCCGCGCGCGTGCCGGCTTGAAAGATCCGAAACGCCCGATTGGGTCATTCATGTTCCTCGGTCCCACCGGCGTTGGCAAAACTCAATTAACCAAAACCCTCGCCAAATTTATGTTTGGCAGTGAAGATGCCGCCATTCAATTGGATATGTCCGAGTTTATGGAACGTCACACCGCCGCCCGTTTGGTGGGCGCTCCTCCCGGATACGTCGGCTACGAAGACGCGGGTCAACTGACCGAAGCCCTGCGCCGCCGGCCGTATTCGATCATCGTATTTGATGAGATCGAAAAAGCGCATCCCGAAGTACACAACATGCTGCTGCAGATCATGGAAGAAGGTCACCTGAGCGACGCCAAAGGCCGCAAAGTGGATTTCCGCAACGCGATCATCGTCATGACCTCCAACATCGGCGCAGACATGATCAAGAATCAAACAACGCTCGGCTTTGCAATGAAGCGCGATGAAGCCACTGAAGAACGCCTTTCTTATGACGACATGCGCAAGAAGCTGAACGAATCGCTCAAACGCGCCTTCCGCCCTGAGTTTATTAACCGTATGGATTCAGTGGTCATCTTCCGCTCACTGAGCAAGGAAGATATTCAGCAGATCGTCTCGCTTGAATTGGCCAAGGTTACAGAAAGACTCAAAGACCATAACCTGGTACTGACTGCATCTGATGAGGCGCTCACCTCTCTGGCCGTGTTAGGCTACGACACTGAATTTGGAGCGCGTCCCTTACGCCGTGTCATTCAGCAAAAAGTGGAAGATCCGCTATCAGATCGTGTGCTGGCCGGTGAATTCGTGAACGGCGATGAGATCAGAGTGGATATTAACGATGACGGTGAGTTAGTCCTCAATAAATCGGAAGAGAAACTTCCGGAGCCAAGTCTCTAGAAAAACTACTAAACCCTAAAGGTTGTAACGAAGTCCTCGATGAGGGAAACCTTTGGGGTTTTTACATTAATGAATAAACAAGAACTCCTCAAACAAGCCGACTACAATTTTCAGCGCGGAAACCGCGAACTCGCAAAAAAATATCTTTCCGAGTTGATCTCATCCCACCCGCGGGAGGAAT
>JANODZ010000217.1:0-3867 GCA_031412935.1 Anaerolineales bacterium | reverse complement strand
CCCTGCCTGGCGCAACCCTTCTGTTCTTTGGAATCGCGAATATTCTGCCTGGAAGAATGAAATTCCTTGCAAGGGTTAATAACTACCTGCTGCTTGTTTCCTTCAGTGCAGTTGTGGTTGGTGTAGTCCTTCAAAAAATAAAATAGTTATGAAATTCCATTACACAACTCTTGAAACCTGTCAGACTGCCATGGGTGTAGTTCTGGTTATTGACGTTTTACGCGCCTTCTCTAACGCGGCTTATGCCTTTTCGCGCGGCGCAAAGGAAATAATATTGGTCAGCACAGTTGAAGAAGCGCTGGACTTGAAATCCAGGCTTTCAAATGCAAAAGCAATGGGCGAAGTGGGCGGACTTCCACCCAAAGGATTCGATTTTGGGAATTCGCCAACACAGATCCTTGAACAAGATTTGAATGGACTCACCCTCATCCAACGCACAGGCGCAGGGACTCAGGGCGCGGTCCGCTGTGTGAGTGCGGATAAATTGCTTGCCGCCAGTTTTGTTGTGGCAGATGCAACCATCAAGCATGTCTTGAAGATCGAACCGCCTGAAGTAACTTTTGTCATCACAGGCGGTTTCAACAATGACGAAGATATCTCGTGCGCGGAATATTTGGAAGCTCTATTGAAAAATCAAAAACCAGACACAAAACCATTTATCAAACGAGTTTACGACTCGAGGGATGCCATACAACACCTTGACCTAAATCAACCTGAATTTCCCGAATCTGATCTGGATTACTGCACTCAAATCAGCAGATTTAATTTTTTTATGCCCATTACAAGAAATAACATCCTGCTCACCATGCAAGCGGTCAAGCCATAAATCTTGACACCTGACACCTGACACTGGAGCACCCTCATGTACACCCTAGGAGTTCGTCGCGAATTTATTGCACGCCATTTCTTAATTGGCGGAGACTGGGGACCAGAAAACTTCCCCAATTCCCATCAGTACATCCTTGAACTGCAACTCGAAGGGGCAGAACTCGATCAACATGGCTATCTTGTGGATATTGTTGATGTTGAGAAACATCTCGATGATGTGGTTGGCTATTACAAAGAGCAAATGCTTAATGAAAAGCCTGAATTCGCTGAATTAAATCCGTCTATTGAACATTTCTCGCGAATTCTTGCAACAACGCTCAATGAAAAGATAAAAGCGAAGAATATATCCGCGCTCAAGGTGGTCCTGTGGGAACATGAGAATGCATGGGCGGCCTTTCGGGTGGAAAGGTTTACAAGTTGAAAGTTGAAGGTTCAACCTTATAACTTTCAACTTTCAACTTTCAACATGAAACTAGGATTCCTCATTTACGGCTCACTTGACACCCTCAGCGGCGGATATTTATACGACCGTAAACTGGTGGAATATTTGCGCGCGCAGGGAGATACAGTTGAAATCATCTCGCTTCCCTGGAGAAATTACACAGCGCATTTATCAGATAATCTAACCTTTAAATTACCTCCCAATTTAGATGTGCTAATTCAAGATGAACTAAATCACCCATCGCTGATTGCGGCAAATTCTGGAAAACATCCCTACCCCATTATTTCGCTTGTCCATCACCTGCGCTGTTCTGAACTGCGTCCCAAATGGCAAAACGATTATTATCGCGTGATTGAAAAGAAATACCTGCGAAGTGTGGATGGATTCATTTTTAATTCGCAAACGACAAGGGGAGTAGTGAATAAATTATTAGAGAATCCTAAACCAGAGCTTGTAGCCTACCCACCTACCGACAGGTTTGGTGAAGCTATTTCAGAAGAAGAAATAATAAAACGCGCGGCATACAAGCCTTTGAGAATATTATTCCTGGGCAATATTATCGAACGCAAAGGACTTCATACTTTACTCAATGCTCTCCGGGCACTTCCATCTTCATTATTTAACCTTGATATAGTTGGCTCCCTGTCTTCCGATCCTGTATATGCCAAAAGAATGCAAGATTTCATCGCCATAAACAATCTTTCCTCTTTCATCTTTCTTCATGACACGCTCGACCACGATTCCATCAAACAAAAACTCGAACAAGCTCACACGCTCATTGTCCCATCCAGTTATGAAGGCTTTGGGATCGTTTATCTTGAAGGCATGGGATTTGGTTTGCCGGCCATTGGCACAACTTCAGGCGCAGCGAGTGAGGTTATCGAACACGGAAAAACTGGCTATCTGATCGCGCCTGATGACTCAACAACACTCACAGCTCATATCTCGCGCCTCGCATCTGATCGGAATCTACTTACCGAACTTTCCCTCAATGCGCGCAAGCGTTATATTCAACAACCATCGTGGAACGAGTCGGCAAGTCAAATCCGCATCTTTCTGCAATCCATGCTTGGATAAAATGAAACGACTCATCGGAATCATTCTGATCGCCATCTCCGCGGCATCATTTGGGACACTCGCCATCTTCGGACGCTATGCCTACGCAGACGGCATGGACACCTTCACCGTACTCTTCCTGCGCTTCGGCGTCTCCGCATCTTTCATGACCGTTATCCTGTTTCTGCGCAGGGAGCATTTCCCAAGCGGACAAATTCTCGCGCAACTCGTTGGCATGGGCGCGCTGGGATATGTCGGTCAATCGTTCCTGTATATGACTGCTATAAAATATGCCTCCGCTGGACTGGTGGCATTGCTTTTATATCTTTATCCGATGTTTGTGTTTATACTTTCTGTCTTTATACTCCGCGAAAAAGCGACTGCCGTAAAAGTCATCGCCTTGATTCTCGCCCTCATCGGCTCCGCATTGACCGTTGACCCAAATGGCGGGCAGCTGATCGGCGCACTGATGGCGGTTACAGCGGCATTGATCTACTCTATTTATATTATTGTCGGGACGAATGTAATGAAGCACGTCTCAGCCGTCCAATCCTCAACCATTATTTTTGCATCCGCTGGCGCGGTATTTGGGATCCTGGCAATTACCAACGGCGCGCACTTCCCTGCCAGCAATTCAGGCTGGCTTGCCATATTTGGTATTATCGTGCTCTCGACCATCATTCCCGTTGTCACCTTTTTAACTGGGCTTGAAATCATAGGTCCCACCAACGCGGCTATGCTTTCAACATTGGAACCAGTCGTCACCGTTTTACTTGCAGCGTGGCTGTTTGGAGAAAAACTCATGCCGATTGTGATGGTCGGCGGCGGGCTGATCCTGGTTGCGGTCATTTTGTTGACGCGCAGTGAGTTAAGGAAAAGTAATTAACAATTGATGATAGAATGAAAATATGCCTAATTGGAGTCGTTTCATTCCCACAGACTTTGAATACGATTTTGAGAATGATGAATTAGACGCTCATCGGGCCACATTCAACGAAGCGGTGGAATGTTTCTTTTCAGACTTTGAAATCAGGCGCAATAAATCGTACGATGACCGTTTTCAATAAATTGGCAAAACCATCGGCGGACGAAACTTGTAAATCATTTTTCAACTAAAACAGGAAATGTTGTTCGCATCATTACAGGATGGCAAATATGATCATAAAAAGAAAAAAAAACTTCTCGGAAAAAGAAATTGATGCGCTAGTCATTGCCCAGGCCGATGATAATTCTGCATGGGGTAAACCCATCCGCGTTCGCAATGATAAACCTGCATCCCTTTCCATTCTGCCAGAACTTGCCGCGCGTGCCGCGTTTCTCGCCCAATTGCATAGAACGAAAAACACAGACGAGTGGCTAAGACGCGTAATTGAAGAGCGCATCGAATTGGAAGAAGCAGCTTTTATGGGAGTTAAACAGGATTTTACAAGCAAGATAACGTAGAGGAAGCACATCATGGACATGTTCATCTTTACTGGAATTATATGGAAGGAAGAAAACGAATTCAGTGCGCTTTGCCCTGAATTGGATGTAGCGTCACA
>JANODZ010000216.1:0-4931 GCA_031412935.1 Anaerolineales bacterium | reverse complement strand
CAAGAGATTGGGCAACGGCTTTTGTCCCAGCGTCGAACGGTGGCATTTCAAAAACTCCCATCGGTCCGTTCCAGACAACCGTTCTCGCGCCGCGAACGAGTTGCGAGAAAGTTTCAATCGTTTGGGGTCCGATGTCCAATCCCATCCACCCGTCCGGCAAAACCATCGGGCAATTTTTATAAACCCGGCTGAAGTGGTCTTTAAATAAAAATCTGCGCTCACTTTACTACGGCTTTCTCAAATTAAATCGACAAAAATGAGATATGTCGCCCTGAGCGGAGCGACATAAATTGGACTTTGAGAAAGCCGTACTCACTCTACCCTGATCTCTTGACTAAATTTATTTATAGGCTACAATTACGACTATGATACAATTAGTACAATAAAAGGAAAATCTATGGCAAACAAAAAACTCACCCTACAACTTGATCACCATTCAGGCCTGCCGATCTACACCCAGATCGCAGATCAAATACAAAGCCAACTGGTAAACAAGATCATCAAACCCGGCGAACAGTTGCCCACAGTGCGCGCGCTAGCACAGGAGTTGAGAGTCAACTTCAACACCGTAGCACGCGCCTATCGTATTTTGGATCAAGCGCGCATCATTTCCACACAGCAAGGACGCGGCACATACATCATAGAAATTCCGCCGCCCGAGATCAGCAAAAAATTAAGACACGCATCGCTTTCAGCGCTGACAAAACGATTCATGACGGAGGCTTTTAGGTTGGGTTTCTCAAAGCGGGAAGTCAGCCATATGGTGAGAACCAGCTTGAAGCTAAATAAGGAACCGAACTGAAAAGGTAGAAGGCGGCGGGCAATCATCCTACTCCTATAACCTGGAAACCAAAACGTTTCACGTGAAACATTTTTAACAGGAGAACAAAATGAAAACAAAAACCACTTCCATGCTCGCACTCGTAATGATCGCGCTGGCGTTGTTGGCAGGCGCTTTGCTATGGAATCAACTGCCAGATCAGATGGCATCACACTGGAACATCAATGATCAAGTGGACGGAACCACACCTAAATTGTGGGGCGTACTTCTGATGCCGCTCATCACACTGGGAATATTGCTGCTGTTCCTTGTGCTCCCGGCCATCGATCCGCTCAAGGCCAACATCGCACAATTCCGTGAGATGTTCAATCTATTCATTGTGCTGATCGTGGCACTCATGCTTTACATTCACGGACTGACCCTGGCATGGAGTCTCGGGTTTACAAACTTCAAGATGAGCGCCGCCATGCTTCCTTTGGTGGGATTGCTGTTCATCGCGATTGGATTCATGCTGCGCAAATCCAAACGTAATTTTTTCATCGGCATACGCACCCCATGGACCTTATCCAGTGACAACGTGTGGGAAAAGACGCATCAACTCGGCTCCGTCTTGTTTATGATTTCAGGAGCGCTCGCGATTATCGGCGGATTTATTGGCGGGTTGAGCGCATTCTGGCTGATGTTCGTTCCGCTGATCGGCTCAACATTATTTCTTGTGATCTATTCGTACACACTGTATCGCGCCGAAACAAAAGCCTGAACGTTTCACGTGAAACAGCAAAAAATCCCTCAGAAACTGCCCTGATAGAGGCTTCCGTTAAAAGTAGCCTGCGAGTTTCGTAAACAAAAGGACCCGCAGTGCGCCTGCGTAACAATGGAGAAGCCATGCCAAATCCTATCTATACTGAAATTAAATTACCTGAGATCGTAAGGAAGGCAAACGCACTCGCACAAGAGTTGGGATTCCCGTTATTGCCTGAGGGAAGAAACGCTGAACATAAAGGGCCGCCATCGGCTTGCATTCCTCAAGTTGGATGTTTACTGCAAACCTTGGCTGCGGGAAAACCGAACGGCTTGATCGGCGAAATCGGGACAGGCGCAGGTGTTGGAACTGCCTGGCTTGCGAGCGGATTACTTGGCAAAGCAAAACTTATTTCTGCGGAGATTGATGCCACACGCGCCAATGCAGTCAAGAAATTATTCGCCGATTACTCCCAAGTTGAAATTCGCACTGGGGACTGGCATGAAGTGCTTAATATCAACGAACCTTTCGACCTGTTATTCATGGACGCAACCCCGCGCCAAGATCTTGAATACGCAAACTGGGACGCCATGATCCAATATATCAAAGTCGGCGGGCAAATCGTGATGGATGATTTGATCCCAGTGGACGAATGGCCGCCAGAATGGGAAAACACCGTGGATGTAAAACGTGAATTTGCGTTTGCGAACCCAGATGTGATGGGAACTGAAGTACGCACAACAGCAAGAACATCTGCTTTAATTTTGACACGTATAAAATAAATACAGGAGAAATAAATGTTAATCACAAACACCATCATCAGCGCCATCGGCATGATCTTTTTGCCGCTCGTATTTGGATATTTCATAGCGAAGAATTTCAAATTGACATTCAAAGACTTCCGTAAATTATTTGTAGCGGGCGCGTTGACCTTCATCGCATCTCAAATTCTACATATCCCACTTGTTATTGGATTAACCGCTTTGTTCAAAAATGGCGTATTACCATCGCCGTCCGAGTCGTGGACCCTGCTCTTCAATGCGATCATACTTGGTTTGCTGGCCGGCATCTTCGAAGAGACAGCGCGTTATGTTCTATTCAAGTACATCATGAAAAACTCGCGCACATGGAAAGACAGCATCACCATCGGGCTCGGTCATGGCGGAATTGAAGCCATCCTGCTTGGCATTGTCAGCATCGCAACCCTGGTTCAAATGATCGCCATGCAAGAACCATCCGCTTTGACAGCGCTTGGCCTGCCAGCGGATCAACTGGAAATTGCAAGAACACAAGTCACAACATATTGGGCGCAGTCTTCTGTCATTCCACTCTTTGGATTCGTTGAGCGTATCTCTGCAATAAGTTTGCACATTGGTTTATCTGTGCTTGTCATGTATAGCATTGTCAGTGGCCAACGCAAATGGTTTTGGTTTGCATTATTATTTCATGCATTCGTTGACGCGCTCGCTGTGTATCTATATCCCAAAATTACAGCAGGGACTCATGTTATGCTCGGCACGTTTGGACTGGAAGCATTGATTGCAATTCTTGGCATTGGGTTGTTGGTCTATGCCATTCGATTAAGAAACAAATTCCCCGTCGAAAAAGAAGTGGAAATATACTAGAACATTTGTTCTGAATAAATTAAAACAAAAAAATCCGCCTGACAATTTACGTCGGGCGGATTTGCATTAACTTTCAACTTTCAACTTTCAACTTTCAACTTTCAACTTTTTGACTTTCAACTTTTTGACTTTCAACTCTTCCCTACCCCAAATGCATCGGCATGATCACATGCAGGAAATCATCATCCCCTACAGGCCGAACCACGCCCGGAGCATTCGCCGCAGAGGTCTCGAGCGCCACATTTGGAGTCTTAATAACTTCCAAAGCTTCGCGCAGGAATTTCACGTTGAAGGCGATCAAGACACTGCCGCCATCCACCGTGGCTTCGACGATGGTTTCATTCTTGCCTGTCTCTTCAGAGGTTGCGGAGATCTCAACTTCACTGGGCTGCATCTCGCCGTTGGCTTGTTTGATATCGAAGCGTGCCACGTTTGAACCTTCACGCGCAAAGATCTCAGCCTGCTTGCAAGCCTTGAGCAAAGAGGCCGTGGATACCAGGGTGCGTGATTTGTAATTGCGCGGGATGATCTGCTGATAATCGGGGAATGTCCCATCGATCAACTGCGAGACCACTTCCACATCTTTTACGCGGAAGAGAACCTGCCCGCGATTTTTCGGGGAGACCATGTAAATTGATTCTTCACCATCAGACGCGACACGCGCCAATTCATTCAATGCGCGTGCAGGAATAATTAAATTCAACGGCTGGGGAACAGAACTGGAAAGTACCGCCTTCCGTACTGATAGACGGAAGCCGTCTGCGGCAGCCATGGTGAGTTTATTTTTTTCCACATGCAGCAGCACGCCCATTAATACGGGCCGGGCTTCATCGGTGGATGCGGCAAACGCCACCTGATGGATCATCTCTTTGAAATCAGCCACATTCAACTTCACCGCACCGTCCATTTCTGGAACAGGCAAAGGCGGGAACTCCTGCGCATCAATACACTTAATATCATTATTCGACGTGCCGCCCTTCACATGCAGGGTTTGGGTTTTCACATCCAGCGACAACTGAACCTGGTCACCGGGCAGGGCATTTACCAGGTCCGCGAATGTACGCGCGGGCGCCGTTGTCGAACCTTCTTCATCAATACGCGCCGCGATCCAACAGGTAATGCCCAACTCAAGGTTGGTTGCAGAAAGCCGTAAACGACCTTCATCACTTGCGATCAAAATGTTGGAAAGAACAGGCAGCGTACTGCGAGGCGAAACTGCGCGGGAGACAATGCTTAATCCGCGTGCCAGGTTTTCCTGAAGGACAGTTACTTTCATAGGTTATCGCCCTCGATGATGGTGAAATTTTTCAAAAGTATATCACTAAAAACCAGTGACCAATGATACGCCAATGGATACAAGTATGCCCAATAGCTGGCAGGCAAATAATGCCGCAAACACATAAGCAACATACGTCCATGCGGGTGTTGTTTTTGATGCGGATTGCGGGCGGATTTCCTGCCCCTCAGCCAAAGCCTGCGCAGACAGAGCCAACTGCCCGAAATCATTCATCCAGTAAATGCCCGCCGCCTCATCACTCACGATGAGCTTGGTCCCATTAAACGAGCGCATCCACGCTTCAACATTTTCGGGCGTATTCACTGCCAGTGACCCCGGCAGCACGATGGCACTGGCTTTCAGATCGCCTGCGATCTTTTCATTTGCATTAACGACAGTCACCGGCACTTTAGGCGCATACTTCGCAAATGCCATCCTGACCGATTCACCAAATTTTCCATTGGCGTCAAGTACCACGACACTGAATTCGGATTGCTTTACTTCGAG
>JANODZ010000215.1:0-2842 GCA_031412935.1 Anaerolineales bacterium | reverse complement strand
GAAGCGGAGATAATCCACGTGCATAACGAAACACCTTCGGGTGTTCTCAACCGTTACCGCCGCGAAGCCATGGCATTTAAACGCATCCAGCCCGAGTCGCATTTTAATATATATGATTTTGTACGGCTGACTACGGCGAATATATTAAGCGATCTTTGGCACGCGGCGCGCGAACGTGTGCTATTGAAAAATCTTGCTTCCATCTTTTGGTTTCGATTTATGCAGTTTCATGGAACACGCATGGGCTATCGTGATTCGAGCCTTATGACTCCGCAACTGCGCGAGACGTTTTATTATGCGCGTGAAAGAAAATTGAAAGATGAAAGAAAAAGGGATGTCGATCCGATTCGATATGAAAAATAATGTGGATGAAATCGAATAAAGGTTCAAATGACAGTCTGTGAAAGTGGGCTGTCATTTCTTCTTTTCACTCAGGCCTGAATCGTGTATAATGCGGTTTGCAGGTTCAGCTGATGTAATTATTGAGACATAAAGGAGTGTGAACGCCGATTGATCGTATGATCAGGTTTGCCGTTTCTTTTTTATTTATCCTTGGCTGAGTCTGCAAGACCGCTGAGGATATTTTTATCCCAGAACCTCATTTGGAAAGTAGGTGATTTCATTGGCTTCAGTACATTTACGCAGCGGCGAGTCGCAAGATTCGCTGCTCAAGCGCTTCCGCAAGAAAATAATCAAAAGCGGCATTTTAAGTTCCATTCGCGACAAACGCTGGTTCGTTTCCAAAAGCGAAACACGGCGCATGGAAAAGAAGAAAGCAATTCGACGGGTAAAACGAAAGTCTGTTAAGGACACTGAATAGAATCGAGAGGCGTGTATGACAAAAGAAGAAGGCAAAATTAAAGTGGACGGTCTCGTGATCGAAGCCCTGCCCGGAACTCAGTTCCGTGTGCGCTTGGATAATGGACATGAAGTGCTGGCGTACCTCGCCGGTAAAATGCGTAAACACTATATTCGTATTTTATTGGGCGACCGCGTTGCCATGGAAATGTCACCCTATGACATGACCCGCGCCCGCATCACTTTCCGACAACGCAAGAACGCCTCTCCGCCTGTTGAAAGCTAGTATACTGATTTGAATTAATAAAAAGTCCTCCGCGAAACGGAGGACTTTTTTGACTCTTATGTCATTGCGAGGCGGGCTTTTTTCTTTCCGCCGAAGCAATCCGTATCATTAAGGAAGACTGCTTCGGCGAAGAGCAAGAGCGCCTCGCAGCGACATGATTGCGAGTGAGCCCTTCGTGGTTAATCTTTTGTTGGTCGTTTACACCAATTCCCTATAGGAGTTCAAAACCTTCATGTAATTTGCCCTTACGAATGCGGCAGGCTCTTTCACAGATTTCTGACTCATGCTGCCCTGCATTTGTTTGATCGAAACGTATTCGCGTTCTGTCATCCAGGTTTCCAACTCTGCCAGCATAAGCGGGATAATTTGTTCGCCATGATGCAGGAGATTGGATGCCATCATGGCAACTTTTGAGCCTGCCATCATGGCTTTGAGTACATCGTTGGCAGTATGCACACCGCTTGTCAGGGCAAAATCTGCATTGATTTTTCCGTACAAGATCGAGATCCAGCGTAGTGGGAGGCGTAATTCCGCAGACGTGCTTAAATCAAGACTGTGCACGATTTCCAACTCATTCAGGTCTATATCGGGTTGATAGAAGCGATTGAAAAGAACCAATCCGTTCGCTCCCGCATCAACGATCCTGCCGGCAAAATTTGGCAGAGCTGTGATAAAGGGACTCAACTTGACTGCCAGCGGAATTGAGATCGCAGACTTCACTTCCGCTACTAATTCCACTTGCGCGTTTTCAATTTCCTGCGCAGTCAAATCCGGATCGGTTGGGATGAAGTATAGATTTAATTCGAGTGCATCTGCGCCCGCTTCCTCGATCAATTTTGCATAGCGCGTCCAGCCGCCTTTCGAGACGCCGTTCAAACTTCCAATGACGGGGATGCTCAGTGCCTTTTTCAAACCAGCAAGATGATTTAAATATTTTTCAGGACCCACTCCATATAAGCCGCCATCGGGCAGATAGGACATGGCTTCGGCAAACGAGTCAGTTCCGCGGGTGAGATAGTGATCAAGCTCCAGGCTTTCGTGGATGATCTGCTCCTCGAAGAGCGAGTACATCACGATGGCCGAGATACCCGCTTCTTCCATTTTGCGCGCCCTGTCTATATTCTTTGAGAGCGGAGAGGCTGAAGCCACAAGCGGATTTTTTAAGTTCAATCCAAGATAGGTTGTAGAAAGGTCGCTCATGATATTTTCTCCTCGTTGCTGTTTCCATTTCCGTAGTGCATGGAAGCCATTTGTTGATACAACGTCCAGCGCGATTTTGCGTCCTGCTGTGCTTCTTTCATCAATTTCTCAGCGCGGACTTCATCCAATTGCGTCAGCATCTTATAACGCGTTTCATTGTAAGCATATTGCGAGATCGGGATGCTCGGTTCTTTGGATTCGATCACCAGCGGATTCTTTCCTTCATCAACGAGACGCGGATCGTAACGATACATCGGCCAGTGACCGGACTGCACCGCCAGCTTTGTCTGATCGAGACTTCTTGCCATATCGTAGCCATGTGCGATACAGGGACTGTACGCGATGATAAGCGACGGACCGTCATAAGATTCCGCTTCGATCAATGCCCGCAGAGTTTGCTGATCGTTCGCGCCCATGGCAATGCGCGCCACATAGACATAACCGTATGACATTGCGATCAAGCCGAGATCCTTTTTTGGCATGCCTTTGCCGCCCATCGCGAATTTCGCAACTGCCGCGCGCGGCGTAGACTTGCTGGCCTGCCCGCCTGTGTTTGAA
>JANODZ010000214.1:0-2602 GCA_031412935.1 Anaerolineales bacterium | reverse complement strand
ACGATTAACGGTTCCTGTGTCACGCCTCCCAATTCGGATGCGCTGGCTTGTGCTCCGCAAGGAATGATCCCACAAAATGGTCAGGCTTCTGCAAACGATCAAGCGCCTGTGCAAGGGTCTCAGCCTCAGTCATCAAATGGGCAAAATATTCGTCAGGGTCCGCCACAGCAAGCATTGGATGCCTGCGCAAGTTCCAGTCAAGATGCATCCTGTTCATTCACTGGAAAAAATGGAGACACGATTAAAGGTTCCTGTGTCACGCCTCCCAATTCGGACGCGCTGGCTTGTGCTCCGCAAGGAATGATCCCACAAAATGGACAGGGTCCTAATAGCTCAGGCGGTCCAGGTGGTCCTGGCGGTAGTGGTCCGAGTCAGGAAACTGGCGAAGCTGGAGTATTACGTTTCTTTACAAGTCCGCTTTCAAAACAAATGTCCTGGCTGTTACCTTTCGCGTTGATCAGTGTATTATTGGCGCTCTTCGGTTCACGTGTAAAATTACCGATTGAATCAGGTGTTCACAAAGCACTCGTCCTCTGGGGCGGATGGCTGATTACTTGTGTCGTGTTCTTCAGCATGGTCTCCGGCATCTTTCATTCATACTATGCGATCATGTTAGCGCCCGCACTCGGCGCAATGGTTGGGGTTGGCTTCGCGCAATTATGGTCTTGGGGCAAAGATAAAAAATGGATCGGCATCGTGCTGGCTGTTTCTGCAGCATTGACGATTGGATTTCAATACTTTGCCACAACCCAATACAACGAGACATCGTGGTGGATGCTTGGAAGTGGAATCCTGTTTGGGTTGGGAATCCTCTTGATGGTATTTCAGAGACGCTTGGCTTACGTCACGATCCTGTCAGCGATGATGGTCATCCCCATGTATTGGACAGTGATGACCGTGGCGTCTGATCAAAATATCAAACTGCCGAGCGCATATTCAGGCAGCGATCAGCAAGATGGAGGGGATGGCGCAAATCGCCCGCGTCCGCAAGGCGGCGACTCGAATGTCAATGACGAATTACTCGCCTATCTTCTGGCGAATACACAGGATGTGGAATATCTCACGGCGGTTCCATCTTCGCAACAAGGGTCACAACTTGTCATCGAAACAGGGCGTCCCGTTTTATACATGGGTGGCTTCGGCGGGCAGGATGATGTGGTCAATGCGGAAGACCTGGCCGCGATGGTTGCGAAAAATGAATTACGTTATGTTCTCTACGGCGGCGAGCGCGGCAACAAAGAAGATATTGCCAGTTGGTTAAAGACTTCTTGTTCAGTTGTGCCTGAGTTTAGTAAGATCGAATCAGGCGGGCGGCCTGCTCAAGGGCAGGATCAGCAGGATGGACAGAATCAGACTGACGGTCAGGGTGACGGCGGGCCGCGCGATCAATCCACGACGTTGTATGTGTGTAAGTAAGATAATGTAAAAAGCAGGGGGCTGGATTAAAAATCCTCTTTTGACTCTGGAGTCCAGCAGCTTGCTGATGAACAAGTAAGGCAGCAAGCTGCTGGACTCCAAAGTTTCCATATAATACAAGGAATATTACAGAGCGAGAAACCATTTCGCTAGATCGACCCAAGGAGAAAGACATGATTAAAAGTAGAACATTCCCAATGCTCGTTATATATTCAATTTTATTATTAGCCTGTGCCAGGCCGGTTGGCGCACCTGCGAATGCACCCACCACACAAAATAATACCGCGCAGCCCGCTGTGGATTCAGAACAATCAACAGCAAATACAGAATCATCACCAACAATTTCCGCTGCCAGCGCAGAGACTCAGACGGGTGCAGGCCATCACACTGATGTAGACCTGACTCATCTCACAGTCGGTGATGGAAAATATTCCAACAGTCCGCAGGTTGGTTATGTTTATAGCTGCATGTCTTCATTCAATGGCGGCGGCGCAACCGGCATCGGCTCATGGATGAATGGCGATGGCACCTGGGATGCCACAAAGAAAGCCGTGGTGGATGGCGCTGTCACATGGCCGGGCAGTTTCTTAGTTTCAATTCAAGGGATCGAGCGCGTCTTGACAGGGAACGACTTGCCCGAGCACCCGACTGGCACATTCCCCGTCGACCCAAATGACGATGCCTATGCTGTCGACCGCAATCCCAATTCAATTAAAGAACAATCCATTACTTTAAGTCTGCCTGTCACACCCACTGCGGCAGCTCAGCCAAACTGCGTGGGCGGTGAAATTGGAATCATGCTTTCGGGTGTGATTATCTTTAGCGCATTTGATGCCGGCGGACGTGACGCTGTGGCTACAGAAGTACAGGATACCTGCGATGGTCATCCACAGATTTCTGGTTTCTATCATTATCACAGCATGAGCGATTGTATTGTAGACACTGCCACAAGCGGGCATTCTGCATTGGTTGGATATGCTTTTGACGGGTATGGAATCTACGGCTACTACGGCGAAGATGGCGGTGAAATAACCAACGCGGATCTCGATGCATGCCATGGTCATACCGAAGCTGTTGAATGGGATGGTCAAATGGTCGAGATGTATCACTATCACGCCACACATGAATTCCCTTATGTCGTGGGTTGCTTCCATGGTGAGGCGGCTGTAAAAACACTTTCAACGGG
>JANODZ010000213.1:0-2176 GCA_031412935.1 Anaerolineales bacterium | reverse complement strand
AGTGGAATCTGAAACGCTGTCGATCTGTTGTCCATTCACGTACAGGGTCAGTGAACCGCCGCCGCAATCCAAACCCAGGCGTACCGAACCTGAGGACGCCGAGATCAGGTCTGATGTGCCTTTTTTAAGGAAGACATCATCCTGCGCAACCGCCGATTTGATGAAAGCATAATAGCCATCCGCTGATATACCCACGTAATAGAAAGATTCAGTAGTGCCCTGTTTATCGCAGACGATGCCAAAGAGCGCTTCTGGATCCTTGCTTTCATTCTTTATACTGACTTCAATATGAACATTCTCGACAGGCTCAATTCCTAGAGGAGACCAGGATAAATAATATGGCGTAAATACGATCATCTTCAAACCGCCATTTACATATTCGACAGAACTTGAGCTATCTGTGCCTGTACCCCAGCCGCTGTTATCGTTTGAAAAATCATCCTCCGGCATGGGGTTAAGGATTGAGTTCGCATTTGGAAAGGCGCAGGCAAGGGCAGCCAGTGTTAAAACAAGAATAAGACTGAATGCTTTGATACCAATTGATTTCATAATATTTTCTCCTGTTTCTTTAATGAGCAATATTTTAACACTCCACGAAAGATGGCAAAGGGTACATTACTCCTATGGTTTCCCGCCGCGTTCCACTTCCACACGCATGGCATCGCCATCTGTTGTGACGGTGATCCATCCATTGCGGTCTGTCTGTAATAGTGAATAATCAGCCAAAGAATCCAACACATCCTGGGCGGGCAAGCCTTGCGAGTCACCGGCCGCCACGCTCAACACCACCAGTTGCGGATTTATATTCTTAAGGATCTGCGCTGGATTGGAAGGCGCATAGCCCGAATCAGCCAATAAAAGCACATCCACCTTGCCGAGCGACTTGCCATATTCAAGCGACTCATAAGTCGCTGCACTCAGACCGATCGGAAGCAGTGCGCGGAAATTTTTATAATGGATGAGAAGCACGCTGCCCTTCGGACCCTCAGCCAGGACCTCGACAAATGCGCCGCCACCCAGCTCAAGCCTTTGGCCTGCTTCCGCGCGGCTGACGGAGATTGCCTGTGCCGCGAAAAATTTATCTAGCGTTTGGGCAGAAAAAGAAGCCTGCACATTTCCGCTCCACAAAACATTTTCAGGCGGATACCTTTCGACAACACGCGGAAGCGCCGCCAGTTGATTCTCCTGTGTGGATGCGATAATGAGCCAATCCAATTTGCGTGAAAAAAATGGCAGCCGCCTGCCAAGCTCATCTGAAAGTTCGGTTGTGCTTGCTCCACCGTTGATCAGCACATTGCGGCCTTCAGGGGTTTGAATCAGAACAGCATCCGCTGAACCGACATTAAGAAAGGTGATATGAAATTGCCCATCGCCCGCGGTTGCGACAGAACGCCAGATGACCAGTGTGCAGGCAAACAACAGCATCAGGATCATTGTCAGCGTGACGGTTCGAAGAGAAGCTCTACGAGCGTTGAACCACTCTTTAATGCTTTCCCAGCCAAAGGTTACAGAAAGCAGCGCGATGTAAAAAGAAGCGACGAGCCAAAGAGATGAGTCGCCCAGATAGATCGATCCATGCGGCACACTGTCAAACAATTCCACCATGCGGATCGTATATGCGGCAAAGGGCCACGCGATCCACGCGATCAACTGGCCGAGCGGATAAATAACGAGGCTGGTAAAAACAGCCAGTCCGCTCACGACCATCACCGCGGGCTGTACCGGCAAAATGAAAGGATTGGCAATCAATGAGATGAGAGAAATTTGTTTAAAGTGATAAGCCATTATCGGTATAGTGGTTAATTGAGCGGCGAACGTGAGCACAACATTATCATTGATAATATTCGTAATTACACTTGTATCATGTTTTATCAGCTTGGAAATAAGATTAGTGGTGAAGTTTGAAAACGGTTCTGCATAAAGAATAAGTCCCAGCGTGGCAAAGAAGGAAAGCTGAAAGCCGACATCCCAAACAAAAAACGGATTGGCAAAACACATTACCGCGGCCACAAAAAGCAATGTGTTCAAAGCCACTTGTCTGCGGCCCAATAACCGCGCGATCAATGCAATGGATCCCATAATCGCCGCGCGCACCACTGCAGCATCTGCACCGACAAGAATAGTATATAAGATAATACCAAGAATAGCGAATAGTGCGCCCTGCCTTTCCCCAAAA
>JANODZ010000212.1:0-1839 GCA_031412935.1 Anaerolineales bacterium | reverse complement strand
ACGATTAAGTTTTTCATTAATCGTAACGGTCACAAAATGCAAAGAGTCGAGCCAATTCACACATTTGATCAGATCAAACTCCTGGCGGATTCGCGCCGAATGGAAATTCTGCGCCTGCTGATGGCCTCCCCCGCCACGCTTACGCATCTCGCGCGGAACTTGAAACAGTCTCCCGCGTGGATACGTCACCACATCCTTGCTCTTGAATCTGGCGGCCTGATTGAAGTGAGCGAAATCCGCAAGACTGGTAAAGTGACCGAAAAATTCTATCGCGCAAAAGGCGGCGCTTTCCTCTTACAAGAAATCATATTACCTAAAAGCAAAAAAACTGGTGTGATCTTTTCAGGCAGTCATGATCTCGCGCTCGAAGAAGTTACGAAGCATCTTCACAAGCAGCTCACCATATTAAGCCTGCCGGTTGGCTCACTGGATGGACTGGTCAATTTGCGTCAGGGATTATGTCAGATCTCAGGCGCGCACATTCTCGATGAAACTGGCGAATACAACACGCCCACGGTTCGGCATCTCTTCCCCGACCGCAGCGTAGAGTTGATCACGCTTGCCCACCGCACACAGGGATTAATTCTCGCGGCAGGCAACCCCAAAAACATCAAGAAATTATCTAATATCACGCGCGAAAATGTGAAATTCATCAATCGCAATGCGGGCTCTGGCACGCGCCTGTGGTTTGATGCTGAACTCAAGAAACAGAAGATCGATTCGACGCATATCAATGGATATGACAGCACCGTCAAGACTCACAGTGAAGCCGCCACGCTGATTTCAAAAGGTAAAGCCGATGCAAGCATTGGCCTGCAAGCCGCCGCGCATCAGCACGAACTGGATTTCATCCCATTATTTGAAGAACGCTACGATCTCATCCTGCCGCGCGAACAGGAAAAAATTCTTAATCCATTGCTTGAATATATCCAAACCCTGGAATTTCGTAATTCACTTAATTCATTAACTGGCTATAACGCCGCGCACAGCGGCGAGCAAATTATCATTTAACTCGATCTGCGATTTTTTATTTTCATCTTTCAATTAAGTATTTTCTTAATTGAAAGATGTTCAAAGCAACAAGTTCAATTCTGCAAGGAGTTGGATCTTAAAATTTATATTAAGGAGACATACATGAAACACACCTCACACAATATCTTTTTGACTCTTCTGCTCGTTCTCGCAATCGCGCTGACAGCCTGCGCATCACCCGCCCCGACAGTTGCTCCTGCTACGGAAGCAGTCGTTGCCACTGAAGCGCCTGTCAGCGCGCCAGCCAATCCAAACTTGATTCTCGCCACAACCACCTCCACACAAGATTCTGGTTTGCTGGACGTGCTCGTTCCCATATTCGAAGAACAGACCAGTTACACTGTGCAAACGATTGCTGTCGGAACAGGTGAAGCGCTCAAGATGGGCGAAGAAGGCAACGCCGATGTATTGCTAGTCCACGCTCCTTCTTCAGAAGTCACATTTATGGATGGAGGATTTGGCAAAGACCGCATGCTCGTCATGCACAATGACTTCATCATCGTTGGCCCTGCTGAAGATCCCGCCGCCATCAAGGGAATTGCTCCCTTGAGCGCTTTCGTCGCCATTTACAACACAGCAGTTCCCTTCGTCTCACGCGGCGATGACTCGGGTACCCACAAAAAAGAAGCCGGCTTCTGGGCAAAAGCTGCACTTGATCCCGCAACTGAGAAACCCGAATGGTTTATTGAAACAGGTCAGGGCATGGGCGCTTCACTCACCGTTGCTTCCGAGAAGGATGCATACATTCTCACTGACCGCGCAACTTATCTCGCCAACAAGGATAATCTTCAGCTTGATATTTTGCTC
>JANODZ010000211.1:0-19079 GCA_031412935.1 Anaerolineales bacterium | reverse complement strand
CATCAAAAATTGTCAGGCTACAAGCCTGACCTACTTTGGCACTTTGGACTTTCGCAAGAGGTCTAAAGTATCCACTCGATTTGAATCTTTCAATTTAACCGCTGCGAGGGAGCCTTTCCCTCAATTAAATCAAAAGACCCTAAAGGTTATAAAAAACCTTTAGGGTCTCTAACTTTTAATACTATCTTCTATTTCTCAAGAAAGTTGGGACATCCAAATCGTCAGTATTGGCCGATGGTTGTGACGCAGATTTTGATTCGGACGAGGATTTGATATTGGCGCCGACGCTGACAGATTCATTCGGGCGTGCAAAAGGCGTATTGGAAACCGAAACAGGCTTATCGTTGCGCACAGGGCGCTCCAATGCGCGGCGCGGTACGCCTGTGCGTTCAAATCCAGTTGCGATGACGGTACAACGAATCTCGTCGCCCATATCCGGGTCAATGACTGCGCCAAAGATCATATTGACATCCGGGTGCGCGGTCTCGCGGATGATCGCCGCAGCTTGATTGACCTCGAAGAGAGTCATGTTCGGGCCGCCGGTTACATTGAAGAGCACACCGCGTGCGCCGTCAATCGTAATGTCAAGCAATTGGCTGGAGATGGCCTGCTCGGCCGCAAGCTTGGCACGGTCATCGCCGGTGCCGCGACCGACTGCCATCAACGCCGCGCCGCCTTCAGACATAATGGCGCGCACATCGGCGAAATCGAGGTTGATCAAACCAGGAATGGTAATCAACTCTGAGATACCTTGAATCCCTTGATGTAGAACTTCATCCGCCATGCGAAAAGCATCCTGCAGGGATGATTTTTTATCTGCCAGCTGCAGCAGGCGATCATTTGGAATCGAGATGAGGGTGTGCGCATGCTCCCTCATTTTTGCCACACCAGCTTCACCAGATTGCGTGCGTTTGCCGCCTTCAAATGTAAATGGACGGGTGACCACGCCAATCGTCAGCGCGCCGCATTCCTTGGCCACTTGTGCCACAATCGGAGCCGCCCCGGTGCCAGTGCCGCCGCCCATGCCTGCGGTGACGAAAACCATGTCCGCGCCTTTGAGCACGTTGTAGAGTTCATCGGATGATTCTTCCGCGGCTTTGCGGCCCACCTCAGGATCACCACCGGCGCCAAGTCCACGCGTAAGCTTGTCACCAAGACGGATCCGAACAGGCGCGCGTGAAAGCGTCAGCGCTTGCGCATCTGTATTAGCGGAGATGAATTCAACGCCCTGGATGCCCCCCTCCATCATACGATTGACGGCGTTCTGGCCTGCTCCACCCACGCCGATCACTTTGATGCGGGCGAAGGTTTCGGGATTTGGATTTCTTTTGTTCGAGTCCATGTGTTCCTCCTGGCAAAGGGAATGCCATATCTTAAACTAGAATGCTGAAGCCATGTGAGTAAATAAGTACTTCGTTTTTTTATTCGCCTGCGACGAAGGTTCTTTGCCAGCGCATTGAACCTTCACTCAGATCGTATATCCTAAGGTAATAATCGTTTCATCCAATTTCTTATTGCATCAATATTCATTGCTTTCACTCCTCTTGATCTACGGCTCTTTTTGCTGCCTCTTGAAACGATAATATCGTGCTCGCGCATGGTTGTAGCCCAACACAATAAACCAACACTTGTGGAATATGCGGGCGAACCAAGTTTATCAACCAACCCGGTCAAATTTTCCGGTTGCGCGGTTCGGACGGGCATTCCCAACACTTTGCTCGCAATTCCTTTGATACCGGGTAATGCCGAAGTGCCGCCTGTCAGGACCATGCCGGCTGGAAGCAAACCATCATAGCCGGAACGTTTCACTTCCTGCATAATTAAACCAAAAGTCTCTTCGATGCGGGCCTCGATGATATGCGCTAAATCCTGACGATTGATCTTAACATCATGATCCTCGCCAAACGGGCGGATGGAAAAATATTCATCGCTTCCGATCTCTGAGCGGACGGCATAGCCTTGCTGCTTTTTCACTTCCTCCGCCTGAGACAATGGCAACCGCAAACCATGCGCAACATCCTGCGTGACATGATTTCCACCGACGGCAAGAACCATTGTGTGCCAGACATCGCCATTGACATAAATTGCCAGGTCGGTTGTGCCGCCGCCAATATCACAAACTGCGACACCCATTTGACGTTCCGATTCAGTTAATACCACTTCAGCAGAGGCAAGCGGATTCAAAACGAATTGCTGAATTTCAACTCCTGCCGCACCCACGCATTGACGGAGGTTATCCACTGTAGCCGCTGCCGCAGTGATGATATGCGTTTCAACTTCGATCTTGTAGCCGTGCATCCCAATCGGCGTTCGTACGCCTTCCTGTCCATCCACTGTCATACCGCGCTGGATGACATGCACGATCTCACGGTCATGCGGAATGGCGACTGCCTGCGCTTGTTCTAGCGCGCGGTTAACATCCATTGCGTCAATAATTCCACCAGGCACGCCGCTTGCGCCGCGGCTATTGACAGACGAAACATGCGCGCCCGCCAGGCTGACCAGAGCGGTGGTAATTTCCAACCCGGAAGTATGTTCGGCTTTTTCGACTGAACGCTTAATGGCATGTGAGGCGGCGGCCAGGTCTACAATAATTCCCTTGCGGATTCCATCCGAAGGCTCGATGCCGACACCCAGAATACGAATGGACTTTGCATCGTCCACCCGCCCAACGAGTGTACAAACCTTTGTGGTGCCTACGTCAATACCAACTACGATCTCATCCATTTTTATTATTGTCCATCATCCACTGTTAATTCTTTGGCTGTAATTTCGGCCATACGATAAAAAGGCGCATCAGGATACACCACACTGATAAGCTTTGGAAACCTGCCGCGACCCATAAGGGAATCGACCAATGATTGATAGACACGGATCTTTAGCGGCATGTCATACGCACTATTGCCAAAGTATACCTTCCAACCACGGCTGTCTGTCCAGCCAAGTCCGTCAGTGGCATCAAATGTCATCGTCGAGCCAACAGGCACCTGCGGCGCGAGAGCGAGGATCGCATCCACCAAATCTTTTTGCATGTAAGGCTGCGGACTGGAAGGGTCATCGACTGGGACAATTCCAGCAGGCGGGGCATTCAATCCGATCACGGATATAAGAACGGGCGCCGCTCCATGAGGACGAAATGCCACACCCATAGAATCAATCCAGGTGAAACCATCCCCTTGCTGCCATAAGATAACTGGCTGACGCTCGAGCAAGGTAACGTATACATAATTTGGCAAATAGGCATTCACCTGCACCGAAGCCAGCTCAGGATAATTCATGCGCAGGCGGGTTGCTAGATCAGCGGGTTGAACGGTAAAAATTGATTGATCCGTTATTCCAAGCACTGCCTCAATCTCTTCGCGCGTGAGGCGCTTGTTTCCCAGCAAAGTAATATTTGGGACATGAAAATAAGAAAGGGTTAAGACGAGATAGATCACCGTGCTGAGTAAAATAGCAATCAAGAAAGAAATTAGCCGCCATTCCGAGCGTAATCGAGGCATGCTGATGCCGGGCTTGTGTAAATTTATATCATGCATCCCCAGCGCAACATCAAAGCGCCTGCGCGCGCCGCGCGCCATGCTCTGCGGATTGGAGGTCAGCGTGTTTTGAATCGCGCGTGAAGTTATAGGAACAACAGGCTTCAATGTGCGCCTGCCAGTTTGCTCCAACTCTTTAACAGCATTCTGTGCGCGGCGCTGACGCGCAATTTCTGCGCGCGTGAATTCAGGCTTCCCGCTCATGCCAGCCTCCGATGCTCGGTATGATCGCGTTGTGCCTTACGTTCAAGCGCAAGCTCGATCAAACGATCAACAAGCTGAGGATAGGTCAAACCGCTGGCCTGCCATAATTTCGGATACATGCTGATGGAAGTAAAACCTGGCAATGTATTTAATTCATTTAAATATATATGTTTCTTCTCGTTATCGAAAAAGAAATCGGCACGCGCCATGCCTGCGCAATCAATGGCTTTATAAGCGCGATCCGCATATTCACAGATTTTCCCGCTCACTCCGTCTGGCAACTGTGCGGGGATGTTAAGCCCCGAAGTGCCATCGACATATTTCGATTCGTAGGAATAAAACTCGCGGCTCGGCATTACCTCACCGCAGACAGAGGTCTGCGGGTCTTCATTACCCAACACACTGACTTCGATCTCACGCACATTACCGACCCCGCGTTCAATAACGATGCGGCGGTCGTAACGCGCGGCTTCCATCAACCCTTCACTGAGGTCAGAACGCGAATTGCACTTGCTGATGCCAACCGAAGAACCAAGATTGGCAGGTTTCGTAAAGAACGGATAAGCGCCCATCCTTTCAGCTTTTTCGATGACCGCCTTCATATCCTGCTCGATCTCACTTCGCAGAACAAGGATCGAATCCACGATCGGAATTTCGTTCGCACGCATCACATCCTTGAAGATGCCCTTATCCATGCCTACAGAAGAACCGGCCACGCCTGCGCCAACATAAGCAACATCGGCAAGTTCAAGCAATCCCTGCAGGGTACCGTCTTCTCCAAAAGGACCATGCAAGACGGGGAAGAATACATCCACGCCTGTCAGCGTTTCGAGCGTATTGCCCATCTTCGTCGAACGTACAATATACAAAGATCGATGGGAAGGTTCCGTCGGCGGCACAACCCGATCAAGATCTTTGATATTCCCTTTTTCAAATGCCTCAAGAGTCTGAGCGCCCGTCAACCAATCGCCATCCAATGTTATGCCGATCTGAATGATTTCGTATCGCTTCGCATCCATTGCGGCGAGCACGGAACGCGCAGACATGAGTGAAACATCATGTTCACCTGAACGACCGCCAAATAATACTGCGACGCGAAGCTTCTTCAAACTACCATTCTCCTACAAGCTCAATTTCCAACTCAAGTTCAACACCAAGTTTTTGTTTTACTGTATTACGAGTTAAATCAATCAACTCGCGGATATCACTTGCCCGAGTCTCACCATGATTAATAAAAAAATTAGCGTGTACCTTGCTGATCTCAGCGTTTCCGATACGTGTACCTTTTAATCCCGCGGTTTCAATCAATCGGCCTGCGTGATCGCCGGCAGGGTTTTTGAACATAGAGCCCATGCTCGCACCCGGCGGCTGTGTGGCCTTTCGGCGTTCGCTGAATTCCTCAATTTTAACCGACACTTCCTCTTTGGATGCGTTATATAATTTCAGCAAAGCCGAAAGTACAACTGCTGTTTCAGCGCCGCGTTTCGCGCGGGGCGCTGTGCGTAAAATACTCGTGCGATATCCGTATTTCATTTGTTCCACAGAATATTTTTCTTTTCCATTCTTCGTCAACAACTCGGCCCAAATAAGATTTTCAGATAGGTCACCGCCGAAGGCACCGGCATTCCCATACACCGCGCCGCCAATCGTACCGGGGACTGTCGCGGCCCATTCCAAACCGGCCAGGCCTTTGGAAGCACATCGATGCGCGAGATTGCTGAAGATGACTCCCGCTTCGCACCAAACTGCAGGCGGATCGCCGCCTTCAAAACGCACTTCTTTTGCCCGATTCAATACCAGCACCTCGCGCACGCCTTTATCACTGATCAATACGTTCGAGCCGCCGCCTAATACATAATAAGGTATCTCATGCTCCCGGAGTACCGTGATTACATCCATTAATTCATTGGCAGATTTGACCATGACCAAAACATCCGCATTCCCACCGATACGGGCGGATGTATACTGCGCAAGGGAAACATTCTCTCGCACAAGAGAGCCAAAATGAAGGCGCAACACATCAAAGGGGAAAGCGGGTGTATTCATATTTTTATCGAATCAATCCCGTCATTGCGAGGAGGGCATTTGCTCTTGCCGACGACACTTGCGCCGCACTGCGTTTGTTGCAGTGCAGGTGAGCAATCTCCATTTCGTTGAGAGAGATTGCTTCGGGCGAAAAACAAGAACACCCTCGCAATGACGAAAAGGAGTTATTCATAGATTCTTCAACACTTCGGCGCTGATTCGAACTGCATCGCCGGCCGAAAGGACAATGAGTACATCACTTGAATGTAGATGTTTGAGCAGGTATTTGGTCGTATTTTCAAGTGAGCCCGTGTAGCGCACAGAGGGGTGGGGCATGGAGCCCACCACTTCTGCAGAAGAAAAATCCTGTTTGGCTTCGCGCGAGGCATAAATTTCAGTGACCAGCACCTCATCTGCATCGTCAAATGCGCGCGAGAATTGAAAAAATAAAGTCTGGGTACGTGAATATGTATGCGGCTGCCAAACCGCCCAAATCCGCTGTTTTGGATAACGCGCTTTTGCGCCTGCAAGCGTCGCGCGGATCTCGGTCGGATGATGGGCATAATCATCGATCACGATCACACCCTTGTTCTCACCGCGCACTTCAAAACGACGGCCAGTACCCGTGAATTCACTCAAGGCATCAGCCGCTTCTTTAAGCGGCAGCCCTAAAGCCGCCATCACAGACAATGTTGCGAGCGCGTTAAGTACATTGTGTATGCCTGGCACCTGTAATGAGACATTGAATTTGGAAGCTGCTTCCACGCCCATATTCGTCATCGCCGAAAAATCGAACCCGCCGCGAGAATTGGGCTCGGTTGCGAGGGCCTGCATCCATTGCGGGCTAATGATGGTCCTCTCATTTTTCAGGCCGTAAGAGATCACGCTCAATCCTTTTTTACGCGCATAGGAAAGCAAACTCACAGCGCCTTCATCTTCAGCACACACGATCAACGTGCCTTCTGAGGGAAGAAGGTCTACAAAACTATGGAAGGCTGTAACCATATCTTCAAATTTTGGATAACAATCAGGGTGATCATGTTCCAGATTGGTTATCACTTCGATCTGCGGCTTGAGTCCCAGAAACATGCGATCATATTCATCTGCTTCAATCACAAAGGGACTGCCTTTTCCCGCACGCGCATTGATTTTCAAATTATTCAGCGTACCGCCCACAATGAAAGATGGGTCGCGTTTCATTGAGTACAACGTCCACGCGATCATGGCGGTGGTTGTGGTCTTGCCATGTGTACCTGCCACTGCGATGCCCGTTTTATCAGACATCAATTGACCGAGGAAATCTGCGCGCTTGTAAACAGGGATACCCGCCTTAATGGCCGCTTCCACTTCAGGGTTATCCTGCGCGATGGCCGAGGAACGGATTACCATGTCTGCGCCGCTAATATTACGCGGATCATGACCGATATTGATGACGATCCCATCAGTTTGCAAATCAATCGCAAATTGCGAAAGCTCGAGGTCAGAGCCTGTCACTTCGTATCCGCTTTGCTTGAGCAAACGCGCGATGGCAGAAAGCCCTGAACCACCAATGCCGATGAAGTGAACGTGTGTCATAGTTTTAGATATACACCACAATAATAAAGATCAAAATGATAATCACTGCAAAATAAATACCGGGTTCGCCCAAAAAACGCGGGGGCATGTATTTCATCATCACTTCAATTGTTTGAATAATAGCCGGGTCTGTGGCGGGGCTGACGATGCCGCGATATGGATAATTTGCCATATGATTATAGAAAAGTATCGTGCCTGCCACAAAATAGCCATTCAAGCCGCCTAATACCGCGCCAAAGAGCGCATCCTGTAAACGTTCCCGCACAGCTTTCGATGCAAATCGGGCAATGGATACGGTTTGATAGCCAAAGTAAACCAATGCGATCAGGATAAGGCTGCGAATCCAAAAAACTGAGCTACTGGCTTTATCCAGGTCACGGACGAGGGGGATATATTTTTCCAACAATAAATTGACCGCCAAAGCAGTGATGACACTGAAAGCGACGAGCAATTCCTTGGCCCATCCGCGCATTGCGCCGATAATGGCAAAGAGCAGGACATACATCCAGAAAATATAAACAATACTCATCATAAAGATTCTTCTCCTGCCAGTTTAACCAATTGGCTGGCGATAACGCTTGCCGCATTAGGGTACGATAATTTTTTCATGGCGGACCGCATGGATTCAAGTTTATCCTTATTATCTAAGAGCGCTTTAATGACCCACGGGAGTTTATCTTCCAAAAATTCATCCTGCAATATGACAGCCGCATTTTGATCGACGAGAAAATTTGCATTTACTTTTTGATACTGCCATGCGTACGGATAAGGCACCAGAACTGCGGGCAGGCCAAACAAAGGATATTCGCCCAAAGAGGATGCACCCGCACGCGAGAGGACCAGATCTGCAGCCGCGAGCGCAGCGCCCATATCATGCGAATAAGGCATGACATGATAATGAGCTCGTAATGGGGCGGGTAAATCCTGCGCGGCTTTTTCTATAACAGGCCAGTCTAAAGAGCCGCTGATGTGAATGATCTGCGCTACGTTCAATAACTCGGTGAGATGCTTCAAGACGGCCATGTTGATCGAATGTGCGCCTTTGCTTCCACCAGTGACGAGCAGGACCGGTTTTGCATGCGAAGCATCCAACTCAAAGCGCTGAATCGCTTTTTCGCGGGACCAGCTTGAGAGGTCCGCGCGCAGTGGGTAGCCTGAGAGGACGATCCTCTGCGGGCGTGAGAAATATTTTATTGAGTCGGGAGCTGTCACAGTAACGACATCCGCAAAACGAGAAAGAAATTTGAGCGCGAGTCCCGGCTCAATATCAGGCACATATAATAGAGTTGGAATATTACGACCCGCAAGCGCCATAGGCGCGGCAACGAAGCCGCCCGTGAAGAAGAGCACATGCGGTTTGAATTCACGCAGGATGTGACGTGAAGCCGTAAGACCGCGCGTAAGTTTCGCGATGTTGCGCGGCAATGCACGCAAACCAACGCCATGCAGACCCGCCGCCGCTATGGAACGATAAGGGATGCCCGCGCGATTCACGAGTTCCTCTTCCATGCCGCCTTGAGCGCCAACCCACAACGTTTGAACGTTTTCATATTTAAACGTTAGAGCGTGATGCACGGCGAGCGCGGGATACACTCCGCCGCCCGTTCCACCAGCGCATATTAACAACCGCACTATAAGACCTCCATTCGTCGTCTGATATTGTACCTGCGCCGGTTTGGCGGGAAATATTAAAGAGAATACCAAGCGCGGCAAGGGTTGCCACAAGATTGGAACCGCCCGCGCTGACAAAGGGTAACGCATTTCCTGCAAATGGCAAAAGACCAACCATGACCGACATGTTGATCAATGCTTCAAAGGCGATCCAGATCACAAGGCCTGAAGCAAGAAGTGTACCCAGCATATCGGGCGCGCGGCGCGCAATGACCAATCCACGCCAGACAAGCAAACCATATAAAGTGATCAATACCAGAGCGCCAAGCCAGCCAAGTTCTTCAACAACCACTGCGAAAACGCTATCTGTGGGAGGTACGGGCAGGCCTGTCAGTTTGGATTGAGATTGTCCCAGACCCATGCCAAACCATCCGCCGTTGACAATGGCTTCAAATGAACGGCGCACATGATACGAAGCCTGTAACGGATCTTTAATCCCCGCCAGAAAATCTCCCACACGCTGCTGGCCGGTCAAACTGACAGATGCCACCACCCAGGCTGCAATTGTGGCAATGATCAGCAGAACCCCGATCTGCTTCAAATCACCGCCTGCAAGAAAGAAAAGCAAACCGCCAAGCATGAGGACGGTCGCAGCGGCGCTCAAGTCAGGCTGCTGATAAATCAACCCACCCACCAAACCGAGAATTACGCCCAACGGAATCAAACCAAGCGAAATATCGTGCAAAGACTGACGCTTGGCATACAGCCAGACACTCAGATAGAGAATGGAGACCAACTTCGCCAACTCAGAAGGCTGGACCGAGCCGCCAAGGATTGAGCGTTTCGCGCCAAAACGAATTTCATTCATTAATAAAACTGTTATGAGCAGGATGATGGTCAAAGCCATGGCCGGCACAACCAATTTACGCCAATGATGGTAATCAAAGAACGCGAGCAGGCCTGCGATCGCAACTCCCAGCCAGAGCCACATCAGTTGACGATCAAACATATACATTGCATCGCCGTATGCGCCGAGTGAGAAATCCCATGAAGACGAGTAAAGCATAACCAAACCAAAAACGATCAAGGCCACAGTTACCACAAGCAAAGGCATATCGAAGCCGCGTAAAATGGCCGCGCGATTATTCGATGTGTTTGGCCGCTCGTTCACGAAAGCTCCTGTACCCATTTTCTAAAAGTCTCTCCTCTCTCAGCAAAATCCTTAAACTCATCATAACTCGTGCCGCCCGGCGAAAACAGGACGATGTCTCCTGCGTTGGCAACTTCCGCAGCAATGGCGACTGCGTGTTTAAGATCATTCGCCCGACGAAGGTCGCCGCTGCGCGTCCCGCCGACAGCTGATATGGCTTTCTGAATAAGTTCCGCCGCCTCGCCAAAAAGCACCACATGATCTACGCGTTTGTGAATCAACTCTGCAATTTCATCCCAGGGCAAATTTTTATCTCGCCCGCCCAGCATCAACACAATTGGCTCATCAAATGCGTGAATGTCTGCCATACTGCGTTCGGGCGCAGTTGCAATTGAGTCGTTATACCAGCGCACACCATGCAGCTCCCGCACAAGTTCGAGTCTGTGCGGCACGCCGCGAAATTCTTCGGCGGCGGCGAGCATGTCATCTAATTTAAAACCTGCGGCATGACCAATTGTGAACGCAGCCAGCACATTGGCTACATTGTGGCTGCCGCGCAATTGTATTTTCCCGCGCACTAATAATGGCAGGCAGGCGTTTCCATCGCGCAGGTTTAACAATCCATCGTGCAAATATGCGCCATTCATTCCTTCATTCAGATCATTCAAGCTGAATGTTAACAATTTGCCTTTTACTTTATTTCGTAAACCCCAGGCGCCCTTGTCATCGTGGTTGAGGATGGTGGCATCCTGCTCAGTTTGAAATTCCAGAATACGAGACTTCGCATTTGTATACGCTTCCATTGTGCCGTGACGGTCCAGATGATTCGGCGTGATATTTAATACAGCCGCGATGTTCGGCGAGATTGTCATCTGCTCCAATTGGAAGGACGAAATCTCAAGGATGGCGAGGTCATCGGCCGTCATGTCATCTACGTAGTTGATGAGCGGGTCGCCGATATTGCCGCCTATAAAAACATTGTTTGAAGGTTGCAGGTTGTCAGGTTGAAGGTTACCTTCAACCTGAAACTTGTAACTTGCAACTGCCATTCTGCCAACCAGCGTCGTGGTCGTGGTCTTGCCTGCCGAGCCTGTGATACCGATTGTCCTGCAGGGCGCTGCTTCCATGAATATTTGTGTGTCATTTGAAAGCGGAATGCCTCGTTTGATGGCTTCCTGCGCAATGGGCAATGTCAACGGGACGCCGCCAGAAAGGCAAAGCATATCGGTGTTATTTAATAATTCCAACGGATGCCCACCCACTGCCCAGACTACTTTCGTATCCGCGAGGGATGCTCGGGCGGAGGCAAGTTCATCAGCATTACGCGAATCACTCAAGGTCACGTGTGAACCGTGATTTGAGAGCCAGCGGGCAAGGGCAATGCCTTGTCTCGCCGCGCCGAGGATGAGAACGTGAGTGTTGCTCCAGTTTTTCATAATTGGTAATTCGTGATTGGTAATTGGTAAATACTATTTACCAATTACTTTTTACTACACCTGCGAAAGTCCTATTCCAATCAATGCGGACATCAAACCGATCAGCCAGAAGCGCTGAACCACCTGGGTTTCACTCCAGCCAAGCAATTCAAAATGCAAATGGATGGGAGCCATTTTGAAAAAACGCTTCCCTTTCGTCCACTTAAAATAACCTATTTGGATCACCACGCTCAACATCTCGCTCAGTGGAATAATGCCGATCACCAGCAACATCGGCCATTGACCCGTCAACAATGCAACAATCGCCAGCACCGCGCCAAGGGAAAGCGAACCCGTGTCACCCATAAATAATTCTGCCGGATGCACGTTGAACCATAAAAATCCAAAAAGCGCGCCAACCAAAATAAAACAAAACCGCGCAACGTATTCCTGTTGTTGGATCAAGGCAATCCCGCCAAATGCCGCAATGGCTGTGGCAGCGATCAGCCCAGCCAGACCGTCAAGCCCATCTGTAAAGTTCATTGCATTTGACTCAGCAACGATGATGAAAGCCGCAATGGGAACATACAACCAACCCAGTTCAATCTCAAAAAACAACCCGGGAAAATAAAGGTCTGGCACATCCATTTTATATTTCAATACATAGGCTGTGATCAGCGCAAGGATCACCTGAAATAAAAATTTCGTGCGGGCGCGCATCCCGTCGCCTTTACGTTTACCGCGGATGCCTTCCCAATCGTCCACGGCGCCGAGAATGGCAAAGCCCAGCATCACCGCCATTGGCACAAGCACGGAACGCCCCACCCCGCTGCTCGTCACTCCGCTTAGCGCTACAGCATTGAGCAAGCCATTAAACAACAAGACCGGCAAAATGAACATCACACCGCCCATGGTGGGTGTGCCCATCTTTATGCCATGGTGACCTGGCTCTTCCACGCGGATGATCTTCCCGATTTTGTAATAGCGCAGAATACGCAGCAAAGGCCCGCCCCAAATGGCGGTCATGAGAAAGGTGAGACCCGCGAGGCTGAGTGAAAGAGCGATCTGCCTCACGACTGAATCTCCAGCGCTGCAGTGATGCGGTCCATGCGTAAGCCATGAGAGCCTTTTATGAGAACAGCATCACTGGATGTGAGGTTTTTATTTAACCAATCCACGATCGGCTCAGTTTCTTCAAACTCTATAATATTCACAGACTTCATCCCTGCACGACGCGCGGCATCGGCGAGCATATGCGCGCGCGGACCCAGCGTAAGCAGTGTCTTCGCGATCTGGGCAACACGCATCCCGACGATCTCATGTCCCTGCTTTTCGTAGGGACCTAACTCAAGCATTTCGCCCAAAACAGCCACTTTACGTCCATCCATTTCATCGAGTAAATTGAGCGCAGCCAGCATGGATTCTGGTGAAGCATTGTATGTATCGTCCAGTATTAACGCGCCCGTCTTACTACGCACCGCCACCAGGCGCAATTGTGCGTGTCCTTGTGAAAGACCTTCGAAGATCTCCTGCCAGCCCAACCCATCATTAAGCCCCACTGCTGCGGCGCGTAAAGCCGTATGCACAGAGTGTCGTCCGATCATGGGAATATGGGAATGAACAGTCTCTCCTTTGTAGTGCAAGCGGAAACGAATGCCATCAAGACCGAGTCCTTCGATCTGGTCTGCCCATAGATCGGCTTCGGAAGAAAGCCCGTAAAAGAAAACCCGCGCTTTGGATTTCTCTTCCATTCTGCGAACCCAGGGATCATCAAAGTTGAGTATGGCAACGCCATCCGGCGGAAGCGCCTGGATCAATTCACTTTTACCGCGCGCAATGGCTTCCTGTGAACCGGCGCGTTCGGCATGGACAGTGCCCACATTCGTCACAACACCAATTTGAGGCTGGGCAATATCGCACAGGAATTGGATCTCGCCGGGGACATAAAATCCCATTTCCAATACTGCGCGTTCATAACCGCTGCCCAGTCTTAATATAGTCAGGGGCAAACCAATTTCATTATTTAAATTACCCGGGCTGCGCAAAGTGCGATAGCGTGTACCTAGTACTTCAGCAACCATTTCCTTGGTGGTGGATTTTCCGACACTGCCGGTTATGCCGATTACACGCAAATCCAGTTTGCGGCGCCAGAAACGCGCGATCTGCTGCAAGGCTGAAATGGTATTGTCAACGCGCAGGCAGAGAGGCGGGGAAAGGTCGAGGGTAGATTCTGCTGATAGTGCAGTACGCAGGTCAAGGGTCCGCATGGAAGCGGGCATCTCATTTTGAATTAAAGCAAAAGATGCTCCCCGCTTAAATGCATCGGCGACAAAGTCATGCCCGTCCACATTTTCACCGGGGACTGCAACAAAGAGCGACCCCGGAATCACCTGACGCGAGTCGACAGCCGCATCAGTGATGACAGCGCTCGCGTTCGCAATACGAACCGCGTTGTGTGTAATGGCTTCAAGTGCATCTGCAAGTGTGAGCATTTTATTTTGCTGTCAGCTGCTGACGAATCGTATCGGGAGGAATATCCAAAAGAATTACAGTTTTTTGCGCCATTTCTGAAAAGATGGGAGCGGCAGTTTCAGAACCCCAAATAGATGCGGTGGGGCGTTCAAGCCAAACATAGATCATGAATTGGGGATCATCCACCGGCCCCCAACCAATGAAGGATGCGTTGGTTTGAGTGCTATCATAAAAACCATTGACTGGAATTTGTGCAGTGCCGGTTTTACCAGCTACGCGGTATCCGGGAACAAGCGCCTGCGAGCCTTCTGATTCAAGGGATACGGCAAGCATGGCAGTTAGCGTATTCGCTGTTTGCTCGGAAATGGGCGAACCTGCAAATTGGGCAGGGACATTGTACTGGCGGCTATCACGCATCATTGCATAGAGCGCGTGGGGCGTGACTGTGCGGCCTTTATTTGCGATGGATGAAACGGCCATCATCATTTGCAATGGAGTAACGGTTACACCCTGACCGAACGCATTTGTGCCGAGGTCAACGGGATACCAATCTGAATCGCCGGGGATCTTAAGCCGGCCCGCGGCTTCCCCGGCCAAATCCACGCCGCTAAGCTGACCAAAACCAAAGTTATCCATGTAACTGTAAAAAGTTCCCGCGCCCATTTTTGTGGAAAGGGTTGCCATGCACACATTGAGGGAATGCTGTAAACAACCAGTCATATCCTGCATGCCCCAGGGTTCCTGATTCCAATTTTGAATGGTGGCGCCACCGACGAGGATGGAACCCGTATCAAGATAGGTTGTAGCCGGGGTGACTGCGCCAGAATCCAAAGCGGCGGCCATGGTCAGAATCTTGATCACCGAGCCCGGCTCATAAGGCATTGAGATGGCGCGGTTGAACTCACTGGCGTTGTTATAGATCGTGCCATAATTCCAGAATTGATTCAAATCCATACGCGGAGTACCCGCAACGGCAAGCAACTCGCCATTGCGCGGATCCATCACAATGATCGTGCCGCTCTGCGCGTCGTATTTGAGAAGTGATTCATCTAATATTTGCTCGGCTGAAGCTTGCAGGTCGCGATTGATGGTAAGCACAAGTGTGGTGCCGTTCGGTACGCGCGGAATTTCAAAAGCTTTGTTTGGGTCTGTCGGGACAAGCACCTGTACGGCATTACCCGCCAGCAGGGTATCGTATTTCTCTTCAATGCCAAAATACCCGCGTCCCTCGCGGCTGACAAAACCAATAATATTTGAAGCCAGTGAATTTTCTGGATAACTGCGATGTGGATGTGACCTGAACTGCAATCCAGTCAACCCGCCGAGCGTACCTTCGGGAGCCTGCTCCTGCAAGGCTTTCTTCAATTCCTGCAGGTTAATGGCTTGCTGTGGTTCGATATAATCTGCAATAACTACATACGAAAGCCCTTGCGGCGGATATTGAATAGTATCCAATATTTTTGCATACTCCAGGACAAGTTCTTCACTGACGGCGAATGCAATGGCATGCGCGTCTTTGACCAAATTCAGATCCACGCCTATTTCATATACAGATTTATTCCCAGCCAGCAGATGACCCCTGCGATCATAGATCTCACCGCGGTCTGGGTAGAAAGGACGCAGGACATACGCATAATTCGATGCCTGCTGGCGAAAGACAGCGGCTTCGACGCTATTTTGGATGCGCGTCATCTGCACAATAATGCCAAGCGCAATCAACCCCATCAAGAAGGTTAATACTTGCGCACGACGCGCGTATTGCTGCCTCATCGAATCCCGCCTGAAGAGAATATGATCTTTTCATCAATCCAATCTAATAATGATTCATTGTATTGCGGTGGAATAGTCAACGCGCTCATTTGAAGGGGCGCAGAAGAAAGGATATCAGGTTCGAGCACCGAATAACCCGCCACGACCAGATACTCCGCTTCACCGGATACCATCGGGCGAAAACCAAGTTCAAGCGCACGCTGCTGCATGATTCTGGCAGAGGTTAAGGAAGCAAGTTGGGTTTGCAAATCACCGCTCATCTGCTGGCTGATCGTAATCGCGGCAGTCAGGTCTTGTATCTCACGCCCGGCAATGGCGGCTTGTGAGGTCACATCCAAATATAGGGTGGCGACCATGGCGAGCGCAACCACCATAAGCAATGCTGAACCGATCCACTGGCGCTGAATGCGCCAGGGAGCGATCTTATAAGCATGGACAAAATGGTTGACGTTTTGTATGTTCATATTTTTTCTACAACTCTAAGCTTTGCACTGCGCGCCCGCGGATTATCTTTTGTTTCTTCATCAGAAGGCACGAGCGGCTTTTTACTTATTAATTTCACAACAGCCCTGCGTTCCACTTCAAAAATTTTTTCGTAAGGTGCATTGATCAAGTCTTTACTTTGTTCGCGGAAGAAGTCTTTGACGATGCGATCTTCCAGTGAGTGGAAGGAGATGACCGCGCACCTTCCACCTGACCTCAAAACTGATACTGCTTGCGGAAGCACACTCTCCACTGAAGCCAATTCTTCATTAACGGCGATGCGCAAAGCCTGAAACGTCTGCGTAGCGGGGTGCATTCGGTCCCCTCGGCGGGGAGATGCTTTTTCGATCACAGCAGCCAACTCACGGGTAGTGTGAAGCGGTCTGTTATCCACGATGGCGCGCGCGATCTTTCTTGAGTCACGATCTTCACCGTAGCGAAAGATCAGATTGGCGATGTCTCTTTCATCAAAGGTGTTGACAATATCCTCCGCGCTTTGAAAAGCGTCCGAACCGAAGCGCATATCGAGCGGGCCATCCTGCATAAATGAAAATCCGCGCTCGGCGTTGTCGAACTGCATGGACGATGCCCCGAGGTCAAGTACAATGCCGTCCACGGAGTCCCATTGCAAGGCGGCGAGCTGTTTCGTAATCGTGTTGTAGGAGGCTTGCACGAGATGTGCGCGCCCGCTTTCGGCGTAAGGAGCCAAGGTCTCACGAGAAAGCGCCAGCGCATGCGGGTCAACATCAAGACCGAGCAATTGCCCATCTGGCGTGCAAGCCTCCAAGATCCCGCGAGCATGTCCGCCCGCGCCCAGTGTGCCATCCACATAAAATCCACCGCTTTTGGGTTGCAGTGCGTGTATAATCTCTTTGTAAAGTACAGGTAGGTGAGTCATAATGTAGTGGTGACTTTAGTCGCTGATAACGACTGAAGTCGTTACTACGATTTACTTTTTGAAAGATCAAGCGTGGAGAAGCGCGCGGTGTTGCCTTCGGTATCCTGCAATTGAGTCATTTGCTCACTCCACAAGGCTGGCGTCCACACTTCAAAGTACTCGCCCTGCCCCGCCACAACCAACTCACCACTGCCTTCGGTCGCAAGACCGAGGAAGGCACGCAAGTTCTGCGGCACAAGAACTCGCCCGATTTTATCTGCCTCAACTGGATATGCGTTGGATAAAATCAGACGGCGTAAAAGGCGCGCGGTAGGGTCTGCAAGATTCATGGCTTCAATACGCTCATAGACTTGTTTGAAATAAGCCTCCGTCATCACCATCAGGCATTTATCAAAGCCCTGGGTAATGAAGGCGCCACCTTCCAACAACTCACGAAAGCGCGCCGGGATCATCAGGCGGCCCTTGTCATCGAGGTTGTGTTGGAAGTTACCTATGAACATTTGTGCTACTTATCCTTTTAATGAAACAAACGCCGGGCATCCCGGCGCTCTTACCACTTTCTACCACTACTTACCACATTATACAGCTTTGTCGACAAAAATCAAGAGAATTGACTGGTCATTTCATTCCATATAATTAACAAATCCGTAATCTCATGCGAAATTCCCCTGCCTTTTCATTACTTGAAGCCTCAAACTGGCAAGATTATGAATTGCTTGATTCTGGAGATGGCTTAAAACTCGAACGTTTTGGCAGCTTTATATTTGCGAGACCCGAATCGCAAGCCATGTGGCGCCGTGCTTTGCCTCAAAAAGATTGGGATGCCGCACACGCGGTCTTTCAACCCACGCCCGAGGAAAGCGGCGGACATTGGATCGAAAAAAAGAAAATCCCTGAGAAATGGGAGATGAGTTATCCCCTCACCCTAGCCCTTTCCCAAAGGGAGAGGGGACTCCCTTCCCCTGCGGGGGAAGAGCTGGGGATGAGGGATTTAACATTTTCAGTGATGACAACCCCCGGCCGACACCTGGGAGTTTTTCCTGAAGTCGCGTCACATTGGGACTTTATGGCTGATCTCGTCCGAGGAGCAAGTCGGTCTGTAAATGTTCTCAACCTATTTGGTTACACGGGACTGGCATCTCTCGCGGCGGCGGCGGCGGGCGCAAGCGTGACGCATGTGGATGCATCTAAAAAATCAGTAGGTTGGGCGCGTGAAAATCAAGCCTTATCTGGATTAAGCGATAAGCCCATCCGCTGGATCGTGGAGGATGCGATCAAATACATGCAGCGCGAGGAAAAACGCGGCGTGAAATATGATGGCATCATCCTTGACCCTCCCAAATTTGGGCGCGGACCGAAAGGCGAAGTATGGGAAGTTTATAAATCCCTGCCGAATTTATTTGAGATATGCCGCGCATGCTTGAGTGATAACCCCCTCTTTGTGATCGCCACTTTATACGCGGTGCGTGCATCCGCCATTCATGTGGCGCAGGCGCTGGATGAGATGATGAAAAAATATAGTGGGAATATTGACAGCGGCGAACTGGTCACACGCGAAACCAGCGCAAACCGATTGCTGTCACAGGCGGTTTACGCAAGATGGTCTGCCAAAAGTTAAACAGAAACGTCCCGCAGATTCAAAAAACCTGCGGGACGTGTGATTTTCTTCTATTCTTCCTGCTGCCTGATGCGCGAACCACAGGTGCGGCAGAAACGGTCTCCGCCACGGGCGCGCGTACCACATTGGGAACAATGCACATCACTCTCGTTTTCTTCACCCTCCGTCCGCGTACGTTGCCTGCGGCGGGATTTTTTTGAACCGGAGCGGCCCGACTGCCAGTAATAGACAAGTCCCCCCACTATCAGGATCACACCCAACCCACCAATAATATAAGGCAGATAATTATTAAGTGACACGCGCCCGGGCGTGTTTTCTTTCA
>JANODZ010000210.1:0-7093 GCA_031412935.1 Anaerolineales bacterium | reverse complement strand
CTCGACCCCGAGCCTGCTCTTCCGTCAACCGGGCATTGGCAAAGCGGACGCAATTCGACTCGGCTTCGAGAAAGCTTCCGGCGACATCCTGATGATCCTCGACGCAGACTTAACCGTCCCGCCCGAAGATTTGCCGCGTTTCTACGATGCCATCGTCTCAGGCAAAGGCGAATTCATCAACGGAGTGCGCCTGGTTTATCCAATGGAAAAAGAGGCAATGCGCACGCTGAACTTCATCGGGAATAAATTATTCAGCATGGCATTCTCCTGGCTCTTAGGCCAACCCATCAAAGACACTTTATGTGGAACCAAAGTAATGTGGCGAGAAGATTATGAAAAGATCGCCGCCAACCGTTCCTATTTTGGAGATTTCGACCCTTTTGGTGATTTCGACTTGATCTTCGGCGCAGCGAAATTGAACCGAAAAATCATAGACCTGCCCATCCGTTACCGTGACCGTACTTATGGAAAAACGAATATCTCACGCTGGAAACATGGGATATTATTACTTAGAATGGTCGCCTTTGCGGCGCGACGAATCAAGTTCGTATAATTTTTTCCGCAGGAATAAATTTATGAATTATTCAACCATATCATTTAAGGATATATAAATGCCGCCAAAATTAAAATTATTATCGGCTGATCAATATAAAGGCGTAAACCAATACGACCCTATCAAATACTATTACTGGCCCATCTTTGGACGCATGTATCGCCGCCGCGTGGAACTGGCTTTAGGCGAATGCACTGGGGGCGACCGCATTCTTGAAGTTGGATTCGGAACAGGATTGGCCTTCCCCAACCTGCACGACAACTACAAGGAAATCCATGGCATCGATCTAACCGCAGACATCAAGGCGATCGAATCAGTTTTTAAACCTTTGAACATTCCGCTTTTCCTGAAGAAAGGCGATGTGACAAAAATGCCCTATCAAGATAACACCTTTAATACCGTGTTGCTTGTGAGCATATTAGAACACCTAAGAGCTGATGAGCTGAAAAAAGCCATGATCGAAGTGTTTCGCGTGCTCAAACCTGGCGGCCAGATGGTTTATGGCACCCCTGTTGAAAAGCCATTTATGGTGTTTATGTTCCGCCTGCTAAATCACAACATCCGCGACGAACATTTTTCAACCGAAAAGGAAATTGGGGAAGCCGCGGATAAGGTTTTTTCAAAAGGTCACATCATTCACATGAAAAGTATACCGCCCATTGCAGGAGCAGTATACACTGTAGGGAATTTTCTAAAATAAATAACAGAAATGCCGTTACGTCCAACGGCATTTCTGTTATTTATTGAACCCGTTCGTAAATGCGGATCTCAGGATTAACCGCTGAGATTGAAATATCGGGCAACCAGAACGGCAGGGAATAAGAAAATTCCCTTACCAATCGAAACGTAGTCACTTGACCGGCAAGTAATCTCTTAAAGAAATCACACTCTACAAGGTTGGTTTCACAGATCGAGTTTGTGTAAAACCTTGAATATGTAAAGGAATCAATTACAAAATAATCCACTTCACGATCTATTAATCCCTGCTCACCCTGATTGTACTCAAACCTTCCGCCGCTTGGCACAATATCAGCCGGATATTTGACAAAATAGATCGGATAATTACGCGCGGCCCCGTAAAACTGCTTCTTATTTACGATCGGCGGATATAAGGTGTACTCAATGGTATTCTTATATCCACGAAGCGATGCGATGTATTCACTTGCGGGATTGCGGGCATCATTTATAAAAAGCAAGGCCGTACTCACCAACCGCAATATGGAATATGAGATACCCACCACAAGAAAAATGGTTACAGCGGCTGGCACAAAATTCCAGCCTTTATTGGCCGCCAGGTCAACTAGTTCCTTTACGAAGATTGCGGCAAGAATTGACAGAAATGGCACAAATGGAATAAAGTAGCGCGGGATGTAATTAATAGAAACCATGAATGGCAGGTCAAAAATAAGCACTGTGGCGCCAAGGATCATAATCGCCCGCGCCTGATGATCATCCATTTGGATTTTCCCCAACCTCCACAAGATCAATTTGGCTACAAACCAAATAAAACAAATAATAAATAGATAATACGCGAATACGCCGACTGCAGATTCAAAAACACTCCATTGACCCAACAACCCAATTGGGCTTCCAGAATTAAATCCGTATTGCGGATATCGTTGAAGGGCAGGAATAACATTTTTGAAGTAAGTCAGAACATATAAGGCTTTGGGAGTGCCGGCAACATATCCTGCAAAGCTAAGCACAGCTCCAATTAACAAAATCACAAAAGATTGAAACCCGTCCTTTCGCAGATCCTTCCAGTTCATAAAGATCAGGATAAATAGCGGCACAAGCAAAATACTTCCGCCTGTAAATTTACTGGAAGCTGCAAGACCCACTGCAATAAATGAGGCGTAAATCCAAACGCGCAGTTTTGTGAATTGATACTTTATAGCAAAATAAACACAAAGAATGGTAAAAAATTGCAGGTACAAATCATTATGTGCAAATCGCGCATTTGCGGCGGCCACGCCGCTGGAAATATATAACAATCCAGCCAAACCAGAGGTCGGCACATTGGCTCCGATCGTGCGTGCTAAATAATAAATAAGGATAGCGCTAAGCGCGCCCAGCAAAGCAGAGAAACTTCGGGCGGCGATTAAGAATTTTGAACTTGAATACCCCATCCCATAAACGACCTTCCCAATCCCATACATCACGTACTTGGGCAGGGATGGATAATTATAATCAGGTTCTGTCTCATCAAATATCATTTCACCGTGCAAGGCATTGTTCACACGCCAGACCAATTCGTCGGGATTCCAAAGCGCCGGCACACCCCAGCTTACCCCTGGAAGGGAGAAAGCGAGAAATAGGAGGAATAATAATAGGGGTAATAATTTTTCATTTCGAACCATATATTCTTTTAGATTCTGCTTCATATCAACTTATCCGCTCCAAAACAAATCTATTATTTCTTGAGGCAGGTTAATCCCCGCCAGGGTGAGATCGTAATAAAGAAAGCCTGGTCATTCACCTTAATAGCCAATGCGCGCAGACCGCCCTCTTCCCTGCAGCCGAGGATAAACACATCTGCGGCATTGGGAAAATATTGCGGAGGGGTCTCCATTTCAATAAAAACAGGAGTGTTTTCAGATCCAATATAATTAAACTGCAACCGATCAATATTTCGCACCAGGAAGGAAAACGCGGTATCGTCCCCCCAAAACCTGCCCTGTTTATAAAATAATGGATAAAGTGCGCGCCCATAAAGCACAACTGCAGAGGGTTCGGCTTCGATGAATGATTTCACTTCCGATCCTAAAATTCTTTCTCCATTTATAGACAAAAATCCTTTCGCCAAATATTGGGCGATGACCCGCTCTGTATTAATATCGGAGTATCTCTCAGGAACAAGCATGGCTGTCAAAGGCAAAGACAAGCCTAAAAACAAAAAGAACACCAAAAGCAGCTGGTTAATTCTGGTTTCAGAAAAGCGAAAAATAACCGCTTCTTCTTCGCTTTTATTAATCATCAAGAATTTTTTCGATATTAACGAAATAACAAAAGCGGTCAAGGCAACCAGCCCAACACTGTAATAAAGCTGCAAAATCCAGTCGACCGGCAGAATAAATCGCCACCCAGATATACGCGCGAGGGATAAGCTGAAATTAAATGAAAAATGAATTAAAAGCGGCAACAAACCCAAAAAACTCAATCTTTGAACCGAGATACTTAAACCCAGGGCGATCAATCCGAGTGTAATAAAGAAAACCAGTCCTGAGACGGTTGTAAAATTAATAACGGGGTCGCCCCAAAATTTGACTCGTGGCAGATATGAACGCAGATCATCCAGTTTAAGCGACATGGGCAGGTAAATGACCGAGTCGATCTCGTTTCGAATAAAGTAGGATGTAAAATCGCGCGCTAATTTTGCAGGATGATCGATAATATATTGAAATATTTGGCGCTTGATGCGCCCGGAATAATCTTGCGGAGTTTCGCCCGCTATTCTATTCACGGTATCTGTTGGCTCTGTATAGGCGCCAGCAAACGTGCTAATATAAAATTCTGCGTTTTCAATTGCAGGTTTTCCATTGACTGCATAGTTTCTCCAAATCCATGGAGCTGCCACAATTACAAAACCAAGTACGAAGACCATAATTCGCTGAAACGCCCGTTTTAATTGAAAACCTCCTGAAAAAACCATGCCAAGAATTAAGACTGGAATAATTAATTGGGCCTGCGAACTACGTACAAGCATAACCATTCCAAACGATGCTCCCGCCAATACACCGGGATAAATTGCTTCGGACGATCTTCCAAGCCATTTGATCAGAACAAATATCATCAACAACATGAATGCCATTACCGGCAGGTCAGCCATCAGCAGTTTAGAATGTGAAACCTCGATCACATTCGTCAACGCGATGGCATTTTTTTCCCTAAGAATGATCAAGATCGCAGCCAGAAGTCCGGCCGGCCGGCCGCCATAGATGGATGTCAATAAAAAGCCCAGCACCGGCATGGATGCCAGGAAAATTATCTGTATAAAAACCACCTTCATATATTGCTGCCCGCCAATAAAATGCAGAAATGCCAGAAAAAAAACATACAAGGGGCGTAATATGGTTTTATTATTTTCATCTGCCCCGATCAGAATGTTTTGAGCGGATTGATCATAAAGGGCTGCATCAGAAAAAGGATAGTATTCATAATTTGGCGGGGAGGGAGCCGGGGTAAAGTAGCTTTCTTTTCGCAGGGGTTCCCCCCACCAGATCAGGATCGCGGCGATCCATAAAACCAAACAAATCAACGTATCGAGACGAAGTCGAAAATACATTTTTTGTTGAAACTTTTCTACCCACTTCTCGATTTGATCACTCCAAAGGATAAAAGGCAAACCAATTAGCCATGCCAACAAAAGCTGGGCAAAAACCAGGGGAACTCCAGGGGAAAGCCAGCCATATTTTTCAGGCACCAAACCAATGCCAGTCCAAACCACCCAGCAGGATACAGCGAGCAGAATTCCAAAAAACAAGCCTGTGATTAGAAAGGTTTTTTTCCACTCTGAAAAAACATGCCAATATAACTTTTGCCCACGCCATAAAAACTTTCCGACCAGGGTTTGTATCCCGATTACACTAGCTAAATAGATAATCGGGGCAAGGCGCTCAACATAAGCAGCTGATCCTGTAAATCTTTCGGCGGGCATCATTAATAAAATAATCCCGAAAACCAACAGGGCTGCGGAGATAAAATTTATAGAAAAATGCCCCATGGAGGCATTGATATTATTCTCTACGAGTAGAACAGCTTTATTCAAAAAATCACCCGAAAGGGCGATTCGTGCAAAAAATACTCCAAATAATAAAAACAACAGAAGGCTTCCACCCAAAAGCAAAAGCCGCTGGAATGAATATCCAAAAAGGATACTATCTTTAGGGTCCGAAGAAATAGCAGCCAATAGATAAAAAACGACAGCACTTTCCAGCGTACCAATCAATAAATATAGCTTTAATAATATGGTCTTCGATAAAAATTTCATAAATCTCGTTAAAATTATTTATTAGGATATTGGGAAAATATCGATATCAAGGTGACTGAATCAACCGCTGCATCATTGGTAAGATATTCATGCCGGATACGGGCGCGGGCGGTATTAAATTCACTTTCCTGACGTTCCAGAATATTGATCTCCACTTTTTTGAACCATCTTTTAAATTCCCTGCGATAATCGGGGAGGCTGTAATAAGCGGCTAACCCGCTGATATATTGCTCAACAGCAGAAAGCGAAGCACAAGATACTTTAAATTCATTTGTAATTTCCTTACGGCAATGGCGCCGGGCAATCCACTGGCCCACTTTTTGGAACCAGTAATTGCACGCCTACTTCTTTAAGGGTTTCTTTTTCTTCATAGTAACATAAGATCGGGCTGGATACCCATTTCACCCAGGCATTGTTTTCTTCGCCAAATCGAAAAGAACTATCCTTAATCGGAGTGAACAAGGGGTCGGAAATAATCAAGGCAAAGCGATGCGCAGCGAGATCTGAATAAAATGCTTCAAAATAGGTAACATTTGGTTTTAATGCCTGATTCATCAGAATTTTCTTTTCATACTCGGGGATAAAAGGAACGTTTTTTATATAGCCGAAAGTAAGCAATTGACGTTGATCCATGAATAGCACTCCTCCATCTTGCAATCGGGCAAACGCGATTTCTTTGCGAATTGCCTCAACAGATTTTTCAACAACCTCAGGGGAAGGATATAGCCCCAAAGATTTCTCATTGGCAGAATCAGTCAGAGTTACAAGTGAAGACTTATCTTCTACAGAATGATAAGAGCGTAATTGTGGAAGGTATTGAAACCCGGGCTGCACAAATAGTAAGACCAGGGCGAGTTTGATCCAAATTGGAGAACCTTCAATATTAATATTTGTAAACCACTCCTCTCCGCCATTTTTCCAGGCGATGACAGTGCTAAAGCCCAGGCCGATTAAAAACATATCCATATTATGCAAATCACCGCCGCCGCCAATTTTCGTACTCACTACCAAACCAACACCAAGAAATGCGAACACAGACGCAATCATGGCCAGCGATTGCCAAATCGCAGGCGCCCATTTTTTGGTTGCAATCAAATAGAATAAAACAACGATCAAAGGCAGGATTGCGATTAATAAGCCTGCTAAAATTCCAACTCCATAGGTTTCGTTAGGCAGCAAGCGATACCACAAAAGCGGTTCGGTTGGAGTGGAAACATTTGCGACAATCAGGGTTACTGTATCAGCCACTGGGGCTGAAGCGCTTGAGACGATATTAGTCACGGTATTAAGGACCCCTGCAGTTCGGATACCAGCCAGGAGCATGAGGGTGTTTTGCCCATATTGTCCTCCCAGCACCCCCGCCAGACCTAGCAGGATCGACCGGATCCATATCTTGCTATTTAATTTTTTATTTTCGATTGCGGCTCCGGCGAATTCCAGCATACCGATCCAGAGACCGGGCGCAAAAACCCAGGTAAACCGGCTTTCATTGGCAATATAGCCTGTCGCAGCAATCAAGGGAAGAGCAATCCACAGTGGACTTCCCCAAA
>JANODZ010000209.1:0-8939 GCA_031412935.1 Anaerolineales bacterium | reverse complement strand
GTGATAACGCATGGCTTCAAACGGCGAGGGAATATCTTTGAAGACATCCTGTCCATTGTGAGTGACAGGCGAGGTCTTGCCGTGCATGAGACGCGGAGCGCGATCCACTTTGCCGCCGTAGACTGCGCCGAGGCATTGATGTCCGAGGCAGACGCCGAGCACGGGAATTTTGCCCGTGAAATGTTTGATGGCTTCCGCGGAAATTCCGCCATCTTTGATCGGTTCGCCTGGACCCGGGGAGATGACAAGATGGTCGGGCTTGAGAGCGATCAACTCGTCCAATGAAATTTGGTCATTGCGAAAGACGCGAATGTCCGCGCCAAGTTCGCCGAGGTATTGGACGAGGTTGTAGGTGAATGAGTCGTAGTTATCGATTAAGGCTAGCATGGTAAATTCCTTTTGGTTGAAAGTTGAAGGTTCAAAAGTGAAAGTCAAGAACAACCTTCAACCTCTAACTTGTAACTTTCAACCTATTCTTCATTTCCAAAGATATCCACTTCATCAGCGAAGAGGTCGAGGGAATACGATAGGCCGGTCACATCGCGCACAAGTTTCATGGTCTCTTTGGCTTCGGTCTGCATACGGCGGATTCCGTCCGCGAGCACATCGCGCGGGATGGTGGGATGGGCGAGATAATAAGCGCGTTTTTCGCGGAAGGGTTCGAGGAAGCCGTTGATGGCTCTGGCAAGTTTGTCCTTGACTTCCACATCGCCGACCAGTCCCTTGCGATAGCGTTCCTTGAGATCGTCCACTTCGGCATAGGAGGGATTGAACGCCTCGTGGTAGATGAAAACAGGATTGCCTTCCACGGTGCCTGGGTCGGTGGCGCGCAAGCGTTTAGGATCGGTGTACATGCCTTTGACTTTTTCTTCGACAGTTTTTACGTCATCGGATAAATAAATGGCGTTGCCGAGGGACTTGGACATCTTGCCTTGTCCATCTGTACCGACGAGCAATGCGCCTTCGCCGATAATGGATTCTGGTTCGGGGAAGATTTCTGCCCCGTAGAGATTGTTGAACTTACGCGCCATTTCGCGCGCAAGTTCAACATGTGATTGATTGTCACGCCCGACGGGAACAACATTCGCGCGCGGCAATAAAATATCCACGGCTTGCAGGACTGGATAACCGAGCAGACCAAAGGGCATGGAGTCGATGTTGGCGTCGCGGGCCATATCTTTGAGCGTGGGCATCCGTTCGAGGCGCGGCACAGTGACCAGCATCTCAAAAATCAGATTCATTTCATAGGTTTCTGGAATCGCGGACTGTACAAAGATGGTGCTGATCTGCGGTTCAATACCGACAGCAAGATAGTCCAGAACAATTTCGCGGATGTACGTTGGAATCTCTTTAATGTATTGCGGCTCAGGTTTGGTGGTCATCGTGTGCAGATCCGCAATGATGAAAAACGAATCATATTGATGCTGGAGGCGTACGCGATTACGAAGCGAGCCGACGTAGTGACCGAGGTGCAGGCGTCCTGTTGGGCGGTCACCAGTGAGGAGGCGGGGTTTGGGGTCTTTCATGGGTTAGGTTCCTTTTCGGGTATAAGAAAGAAGTAAAAAGTAATAAGTGAGAAGTGGCGGTGGCTTACTTTTTACTTCTCACTTTTTACTTCCTTATTCAACTGTTCGTCTCCGCCGCATCGATCGCTTTCAACATCGCGCTGGCTTTATTCACGGTTTCTTGATATTCAGTCGACGGGTCTGAATCCGCGACGATGCCTGCGCCTGCTTGCACGCTGACAGTGTCGCCGCGCCCAACCATGGTGCGAATGGCGAGGCAGGTGTCCATGGCGCCGTCGAAGCCGAAGTAACCGATCATGCCTGCATAGGCGTTGCGTGCGTCGGATTCCAACTCCGCGATGATTTCCATCGCGCGGACTTTCGGCGCGCCGCTGACTGTACCCGCGGGGAAGGCCGCTCTCACTAAATCGAATGCGGTTAACCCAGATCGCAGAATCCCTTCGACATGCGAGACGATGTGCATGACGTGTGAATATTTTTCAACGGTGAAGAAATCAGAAACTTTGATCGTGCCGTATTCGCAGACACGCCCCAGATCGTTGCGGCCCAGATCCACCAGCATGACATGCTCCGCGCGTTCCTTCGGATCGGCGAGCAGGTCTTTGGCAAGCAATGCATCAGCGTCGGCATCTGCTCCCCGGGGGCGCGTCCCAGCGATCGGTCGCAGTGAAGCGGTTCTTCCTTCCAAACGGACAAACATCTCAGGCGATGATCCAACCATGTAAAGCGGCTCATCGTCTACGAGTCCGAAATCAAAAAAGAACATGTAGGGCGAAGGGTTGAGGCGGCGCACGGCGCGATAAACATCAAAGGGCTCAACATTTGTTTCGCGGCTGAAGCGCTGCGAAAGCACCACTTGAAAAATATCGCCCGCGATAATGTATTCCTTGGCGGCACGCACCATGTCTTCATAAGTTCCTTGCGTGTGATTCGCCTTGACCTGCGACGGCTTGACTTTGATCTTCTGCGCGGGCGGCAAGGACTCATGAATTCGCGCGGCAATTGAATCAAGTTTAGCTTCAGCGGCTTGCACATCACCATCCAAAACATTTGCGATCAGAAAGATGGTGCGACGCGCGTGATCGAATGCGACGATGGTATCAGCCAGCATATAAATTCCATCGGGAATTTCAGCGCGGTTCATTTTCTCTCTGAGAGTTGGTTCAAAAAACCGAACGGATTCGTACCCGAGGTAACCCACCAACCCACCCGTGAAGCGCGGCGCGTTCGGCAGGCGCAGGGCGGGAAAGCGGTTCATTTCATTTTGCAAAAATATTGTCGGGTCAGCGTCATCCAGTTGAACGGTGCGCGTTTCACCATTTTCTTTGATCTCAACCTGGCCATCGCGCAAAATATATTCCGCCCTGGGCTGCACACCGATAAACGAGTAGCGCGCGATGCGTTCTCCGCCTTCAACGGATTCCAATAAAAAAGAAGCGCCGTCGCCGCGCAGCTTGAGATACAAACTGACAGGGGTCTCAAGGTCAGCAGATACCTCGCGGATAATGGTGGTTACGGTAGTGGCTTCAAGTAGCATAAAGACTCCTTTGTAAAATTACTATTTGCCAATTACAAATTACCTAATTGGTAAATAGTAATTGGTAATTAAAACGAGACTCCCCTTTGTCCGTTGGGACGAGAGGGGAGTCTCGTGGTGCCACCCAAGTTAAACGCTTTTCTCTAAAAAAAAATTCCCTGTGTGATAACAGGGAAGATAAGCCAGCGTCACTTTTCAGGTACGGTTACTGACCAATAATTACTGAAAACTGGCCACTAATTTATACCCTGCCCTATAACGGGAGCGTCCCGACTTGAACTACTCAACTATTTGACTACAAAACTATCAAAGTGTTTTTCGCTCTTGCAACTCGGAGGTCCATTCAACTTCTGCGCTTTTGCCTGGCTTTCAGAACTTCTGCCCGGCTCTCTGGTAATCGCTTTGAAGCCTACTCGTCCTCGTCAGCGTTTTATGTATGATGTTGGGCGGTATTCTATGACGGAGAGGGAAGAATGTCAAGGAGGAAAATGATTTAGGCTGGTTTTGCTCAACAAAGGTTGTTCGGTCATATAAGATGGCGGGTATAATTTACAACATGAAACAAATCGAATCCCGCATAATTCTTGGTGACTGCACAAAAGAAATAAAAACTATAAAGGATGATACTGTCAATCTTATCTTCACCTCCCCACCTTACGCAGATAGTCGCGCCCACACTTACGGCGGAGTTAGCCCAGATAAATATGTGGATTGGTTCTTACCAATCTCACAAGAATTATTGCGAGTTCTCAAGCCAGATGGCACTTTCGTATTAAATATCAAAGAAAAAGCCGTTAATGGGGAGCGTCATACTTATGTAATTGATTTGATTTTAGCCATGCGGGAACAAGGCTGGCTATGGACAGAAGAATTTATTTGGCATAAAAAGAATTCATATCCTGGAAAATGGCCTAATCGCTTTCGAGATTCATGGGAACGGTTATTGCAATTCAACAAAACACGCAAGTTCAATATGTATCAAGAAGAAGTCATGGTTCCGATGGGAGATTGGGCAAATCGTCGTCTCAAAAATTTGAGTGACACAGATAAAGTTCGCGATCCTTCACGTGTAGGTAGTGGTTTTGGAAAAAACATATCTAATTGGATTGGCAGAGAAAAAGCATATCCAACCAATGTTTTACATATGGCAACAGAAACCAGAAACAAAAGTCACAGTGCTGTTTTTCCTGAAGATTTACCAGAATGGTTTATCAAATTATTTACAAAGCAGGGCGATTGGGTACTTGACCCTTTTATGGGTTCAGGCACTACAATTCGTGTTGCCCAAAGAATGAAGCGAAATGGAATAGGAATTGAAATTTTGCCAGAATATTTTAATTTAGCCCAAAAAGATATTATGGCTATTGCCAGTTCTCATCTCAAACAACCAGCGCTGCTTGAAAAAAAGGCAAAATATGAAACAACTAAACCAAAACAACGTAGTTGAATTTGTAGAGGCGAATATAGGAGATTTTCATAAACGACGTGCTGACAGCTTACAAAAACTAAAGTTGGCTAAAGTTCTTGAACGAAAAAATCCGTATCTTTTCAGGGCTAAAAATTTATCTACAGCTCAAGATTTGGTAAAGCTTCTACTCGATGCTCACTTATCCTCCCAAGAAGAAGCTATATTTGGCGAGTTTCTTGAAAAGTTAGCAATATTTGTATGCAACAAAGTATTCAGCGGTAAAAAATCCTCCGCTGAAGGAATTGATTTAGAATTTGAAAGAAATGACGTTACATATATAGTGTCAATAAAGTCTGGGCCAAACTGGGGAAACAGCAGTCAAATAAAAAAGATGATAGATAATTTCAAGAAGGCTCAGAGAATATTGAGAACCAGTAACTCAAAATTAAATATTCAGGCCGTAAATGGTTGTTGTTATGGTCGAACATCTAACTCCATCAAAAATGATTATCGGAAATTATGTGGACAAGAGTTTTGGGAATTTATTTCAGGAAATGAACACCTGTATGTAGAAATCATTGAGCCACTTGGATACAGAGCAAAAGAGCGGAATGAAGAATTTTTAGAGGATTATGGAAGAATTCTTAATTTATTCACTAATCAATTTTTCCAAGATTTCTGTATCAACGGGAAAATCGATTGGGAAAAACTTGTAAAATTCAATTCGGAAAAGAAATCAAAGAAGTAACCGAACAACTTTCATAAAAACAGCCCTGATTTTCAGGGCTGTTTTTATTGAATGATATCTTCGCAAAAGGCTTGCGTTGCGAGTCCTATGTCCGCGGCTGTTTGTAACCTCCGTCCGCGGTCCTCGGTCTTCGGTCATTCATCAATCGTCTTTATCCCGATAATCCTCATCCTCCAACACGCTTCCATACGGATATACGGGGCGCTCCTGCTGTCCGCTGCCATGGAAGATGCCCGAGAAAAGCGGATGAACGCACAGCTCGTCATCCTGTCCCAAATTCAATTGATGTGAGACCGTGTATTCAAAATTGCCCTTGATATATATATCTTTTTCTTTACCTGGAATTACTCTGCCGATCGCACCGATCTCCAATAGCATTCTTTGAAAGTCAAAAAGATTATCACTGCCAAAAACAGCCTTACCATGACGGGTAAATACGCGATGCAGATCGCCCATTGTGAATTTATGTCCCAGCTCGGGCAGGCAACGCTTGCAGGTCTCTTCGGCGGTGGGATAGGTGGGCTTAAAAGCCACAAATATCTCACCCACCATGAACTCCTCCACCTGGCGGATGCCATTTGTGATCCTATCCTGGCTGACGGGAAATGGAGTCAACTTTTGAGCTCCGCCAGGATTCTTAAAGATCGAATTCAACAACATCAGGAAATGCCTCGGCAAAAGCTGGGTATGCCTGAGAATATAAGACATGGTCTCTTCTTGAAAGCCGGCCTGATTGGTTATCTTTTCAGGCAGCACGGCTTGAAAAAGCTTCAATGCATCGGTGCGCTTGGTGAGGTCAAGCGGATAGACAGCCTTCAAAAAATCCTGATGATACAAAGCCAGATAATACATTAATCTATGTGCGCCGATCAAGACCAACTCCGCCGCTGTCCACTGGAGTTTTAAGGCGCGCCGAAAGTCTTTGTTTGGGTTGGAGGATATCTTTATAAAGTTATGATAAATTTCAGCGGGGATGCAAAAACGCACATCGACAACGTCCCTCGGCTTGTTCATCGAACCCACCAGTTTAAGCAACCCCTGAAGGGAACGGGCTACTGAATCCAGGTCCAGTTGAAAATCATCCAGAGAATCCATCAGGATCACAAAAGTTTTTTTGGATCGTTCAAGCGCCTTTAAGACCACGGCTTTCACATCATCAAAACTGATCCTGCCAAATCCTTTAAGGATCTCAGAGGCTCCCCCATTTGGGTTTTTGTCCATCGCTTCATCCAGCAGGGCAGCCAGATTCCAAAGTACGCCATCCACATCATCACTGTCTCGAACATTCACCTTTTCCAAATATGCATTGACCACATACAGCTCATCATGGGTTAATATCGAATGTTTTCTGATCTCTGCAAAGACACTGATCCATAACACGGTTTCCCAAAGTTCGGACACCCTCTCTGGAAACACTGCGTCTTTTGTCATTCTTTGGATGACGCGGGTCATATTTCCCAGCACGCGCGCTGTTCTAATCTCGGTGTAAAAATCATATTGCTTGTCAAAGAATACACTGCGTAAATAAAAGGTTTTTCCCGATCCACGGCGGCCAATAATAATGGACGGCCTGTTACGCAGGTTTTTATAGGTCCAATTATGCTGCTCAAACAAAAGTTTCAAGGCTTTGAGATCATGCGAATCAATATCAATCGAATCGATCGGACCAAATGGTTCATCTCTGGTGATGTAAGGACGGATTGTATTTAACAATTGATATTGCCTCCATCGTAATTTGCCTTTTTTGCTTTGCTGGGAAAATTATACAACAAACCGCTTTGTTTTTATCCAAACAGAATTACCTCAGAAATCATATACTCGATTTAACAACATAGCTCTCACTAACTGTTTGTTTGAATAACAAAGTCAAAAATGATAACTAATTCTTTTCGCCCACATTGATAGGAAAATATCGATTTTTTAGCCTAAGGAAAGGCTTCTCAATAAATCTGTAAGTCAACTCTGCAAATATAAAAGAAACGACAAAAGCCAAAATAGCAGATAAAGGCTTAACTAGATTGGCGCTAACGCTATCAACTAGGATGCGGTAAGTAAACCAGATTACGCCAAGATGATATATATAAAGGCCATACGAAATCCTTCCAATGTATTTTAATATCCTGCTCTCTAATAAACTGATCAAAAAATCTTCACGCACAACAGCAAATATTAATACTGCAAAATAATAATTCAAAGCGGAATAGCCCCAAATAAATTGATAACCAACAGTCATTGTGAATTGAAATCCTAAACTACCGAATGATCCGATAGTCCCTGAATATAAATAATGCCAGAAAAAAGCAAAAAGGGGCAATAAAAAAGTAAGCCAAATCACTTGTAATTTAGCTTTGGGAATTTGATAACACGCAATAAATGCACCCAGCCCAAATGCATCGATATGATTTAGAGTAAGTGGGTATAGCGCAATTGGCAGGCTCTCATTCAAAAATGGCAAAAGAGAATATTTGTAAGCAATGGTAAACATTATACGGAATAAAGGGCTTAATAATATTATTCCAACGAATACCCATTTACGGGTCCTTTCATGTGTTAACAATATTATTAATGGCCAGAAAATGTAAAACTGCTCTTCGACCGACAACGACCAAAAGTGAACTAAAAAAGGAACTGGGCGGTAATGAAAACTTGCACAATAGAAATTATAAATGTAACCAAAAGCATAGGGAAGCTGAGTTTGAAATAATTTCATTACATTAATTCTATATCCGTAGTGAATAAGTAAGGTTGTGATGCCCAGCATTAATAACAAATAGAAGTAGTATAAGGGGGAGATACGTAAAAGGCGTCTGCCATAAAACTTAATTAAATACTCCCGCATGAACATGTTTTTTTTCATCTCAAGAAGAATACCTGTGATCAAAAAACCCGAAAGAACAAAAAAAAGTTGGACACCCGCCCATCCAAATTCAAAATATTCTGAATGATTAAAAAAAACAAACAAGAATGCAATTGCCCTTAGCCCATCAAGTCCAGGGATCATTAAAAGCTCCTTAGAAATATTTATATTTAGAAGATTGGCACATCAGCCCAATAAAATATTAAATTCCAATTGTACGTAAACTACAAAGTAATGAAGAAGATCATCCAATCAGACAAATAAGGTGACACTACTTTAATGCTGATAAACCATACTCAACTTTAATTATTGACATTATAGATGGATTGTTTCTTTTTTATAATCACTGCGGCGGCGTATGGTAATACGCCATTTGCGACCTGATTGAATATGGTGACGTCCGCATCGATGGACAGGCAGAGAATCTGGGCGGGAACGACAGTACAGCCATTATAGTCTGCCGCTACAACGAAAGCGGGTTTTTACGAATTGAACATGTTCAATGATGGCCAGGACCAGATTTTATTTTCCGATCTAAAAGGGTCCACCAATATCCCTGCGGATGAAACGTCAAAGTATATAATAACGGGATAGGCCATTATTGAATAAAGCGATTTGTCAGGGCAATATATTTACACTTTATTTATATGGTAATTTAGTAAAACAAACCAAAGATGATTCGTCTTCACGAAGTTGAGGCAGGATTGGAATTGCCGAGGCTTGGTTTGACTATGCGGCAAAATCATATTTGACTACATAAAGATTTGCAGTCCATAAAATAAATCGTGTGAAGCCTGAAATGCTTTCCATGATTTTTATATATCATCTATTTTTTACTACCCCACGTAATCACACCATTCCTC